>CAMDXR010000058.1 GCA_945877725.1 Limnohabitans sp. Rim8 | reverse complement strand
CTGGCACTTGTATGTGGCCGGCATCACGCTGGTCAGCATCTTGGCCTGCCTGATCCTGCTTTGGTTCAGCGGCAAAGCCAAGGCCATGACGGCCAATGACAACACGACAGGTCACGTCTGGGACGGCGATTTGCGCGAAATGAACAACCCCTTGCCTCGCTGGTGGGTCGGTTTGTTTGTGATCACCATCGTGTTTGCGTTTGTCTATCTGGCCATGTACCCGGGGGTTGGCAATTTGGCGGGTAAATTTGGCTGGACCTCGGCGGGTCAATACGACGCCGAGGTGGCCAAAGCCAATGCCGAAGTGGCCCCCCTGTATGCCAAGTTCATGGGGATGCCCCCTGAAGAGGTGGCCAAGGACCCCCAAGCCATGGCCATTGGTGACCGATTGTTCATGAACAATTGCGCCCAATGCCATGGCTCTGACGCGCGCGGCAGCAAAGGGTTTCCCAACCTGACCGATGGCGACTGGCTGTATGGCGGCACGCACGACATCATCAAGACCACCTTGACGCAAGGCCGTAACGGCAACATGCCGCCCATGGCCGCAGCAGTGGGCAACCCGGAGGATGTGCGCAATGTGGCGCATTACGTGCTGAGCCTTTCGGGCAGTCCGCACGATTCTTTGCGCGCATCTTTGGGTAAATCCAAATTCGGTGCTTGTGCGGCCTGCCACGGCATGGACGGAAAAGGCAACCAGGCACTGGGTGCGCCCAACCTGACCGATGACATTTGGTTGCACGGCTGGGGTGAAAACGCCATCGTGAACATGGTCAACAAGGGCAAAGTCAACCAGATGCCCGCGCAAGACAGCAAGCTTACCGAAGGCCAGATCCACGTTTTAGCCTCCTATGTCTGGGGGCTGTCCAACAAAACCGCCGTAGCCAGCAAGTAAGGTTTTTCAGCATGACATGACCTGGCCGGATGCCTCAGGGTGGCGACCAGGTGTTTTTGAAGGTAAGTTGTTTTGGACCTTAAAGAGAACCGACCCCGAAAGACCATTCCTATCGTTCCGGTGGGTGATGTGTCTGTCGCCGAGGACGATGTGCAGATGGTTTCGCTCTATGCAGCGACTCAAAAGATCTATCCACGCAGCGTGCATGGCATTTTTGCCAAATGGCGCTGGATCATGGTTTTTGTGACCCAGCTGGTTTTTTATGGCTTGCCATGGCTCGAATGGGGTCAGCGCCAAGCCGTGCTTTTCGATCTGGGGGCACGGCGCTTTTATGTTTTTGGCTTGGTTCTTTACCCGCAGGACTTCATTTATCTCACCGCTATTTTGGTGATCTCAGCCTTTTCCTTGTTTCTGTTCACCGCAGTGGCCGGGCGTTTGTGGTGTGGTTATGCCTGCCCGCAGACGGTGTACAGCGAAATTTTCATGTGGGTCGAACGCAAGATAGAGGGGGATCGGTCTGCACGCATGCGTTTAGACGAGGACGCCATGTCGACCGAAAAGTTGTTCAAAAAAAGCTACAAACACATCGTCTGGCTTTGCATCGCCCTGTGGACAGGGTTTAGCTTTGTGGGTTATTTCACGCCCATCAAAGAGCTCGGGATGGCTTTCTTTCTGGGCAACATGAGTTCTTGGGAAGTTTTTTGGGTGTTCTTTTACGCCTTTGCCACTTATGGCAATGCCGGCTTCATGCGCGAGCAAGTCTGTAAGTACATGTGCCCTTACGCACGGTTTCAAAGCGCCATGTTCGACAAGGACACATTGATAGTGACCTACGATGCTGAGCGCGGAGAGCCACGGGGTCCAAGGTCCAAAAAGGCCGACCCGAGCAGTGTGGGTTTGGGCGCTTGTGTGGATTGCACCTTATGCGTTCAGGTTTGCCCGACTGGCATTGATATTCGCAAGGGCTTGCAATACGAATGCATTGGCTGCGGTGCCTGCGCTGATGTGTGCGATACCGTGATGGACAAGGTGGGTTATCCGCGTGGCTTGGTTAAATACTCGACCGAAAACGCCATGAACCAGCACTGGACCTCCAAGCAGACACTGCGCCATGTGTTCAGGCCGAGGGTAATTTTGTACACGGCCATTTTGATGGTTGTTGTGGCAGCTTTATTTACGAGCTTGGCAATGCGCAAACCCTTCAAAGTCGATGTGGTTCGCGATCGTGCGTCCTTGGCTCGGATTGTGTCCGGTGGGAAGATCGAAAACGTTTACAGGCTGCAGGTCATGAATGCGGCCGAAATCCCCCTTGATTTCCATTTGGCCGCCACAGGGCTGCCTAATTTGATCTTGGCAACGAATACGACCTTGAGAGTGGCCCCAACAGAATCAATGTGGGTGTCTGTCCAATTGCAGTTGCCTTACGACGCAGCGCCTCCTGGTTCTCATCCCATCGAATTTGTGATTCAGTCGGTTAAGCCAAACGGCGAAGTCTTGTCTGAGTTGCAGGAAAAATCGGTTTTCTTGGTCCCACGCTGAGTTATTTAAACAGGCTTCATATAAAAGGCTTCCGAATGTCCGATTCAATCAGTTCAAACAATACCCATCAGTCCCCTCGTCCTTGGTGGTCTTTCGGACATGTGTGGTTGGTGATTGCCGGGCCCTTGGTGGTCGTGGTGGCCTCTTTCATCACGTTTTATTTGGCAGCGCATGGTCAAGATCCGGTGTTGACCGAGTCCAGTGTGGAAGCCCAGAGAGACAACGCAGATGCCCAGACCCGATTGGCCCCCGCCATGCAGGCCAGAAACCACGCGGCGACGGGCAGTGTGCCTTCACCCGCCCCTCAAACCAAGCCTTGAGCTGGATCATGGAGACGCACATGTTGGCAAAACGATGGATGTGGATTGCCTGGCCCGCATTTGTGGTGGCAGGTATTCTGGAAATTTTGGTTTTTGGCTTGGTGGACCCGCAGGATCTGCATTGGTTTGGCCACCCGCTGGCCGTCTCCAGGCAAGGGGTTTACACCCTGGCTTTCTTTGCCTTTTGGGCCTTGACGATGCTGTCCAGCGCCTTGACCACGTTGCTCTCGCTGTCCCCATTTGAAGTGAATCGCTGCCCCATCCTCAGCGAACAGCGCCCCGCTGAATGCGCTCGCAAAGGCGATGGATCGTGCTGTGACGAGGTACGCTGATCGCGCCTAGAGCCCGTGTTTTTCTTCAACTTAGCGCAGGGCAGGGCCATTAAGCTTTCGTTGGTCGGGCAAGGCCGGACTAAATCAGTGGCAATGGTTGCTGTTGACCAAGCGCTGCAGGCCTTCGGTGTCCAAAATTCGAACATGCCGTTGTTTGACTTCGACCGTGCCGTCCTCGACAAATTTTGAAAAGGTGCGGCTCACAGTTTCGAGCTTGAGGCCCAGATAGCTCCCGATTTCTTCGCGGGTCATGCGCAAAACCAGTTCAGACTGTGAAAACCCCCTGGCATGCAGCCGCTGCACCAGATTCAGCAAAAATGCGGCCAACCGTTCTTCGGCCCGCATGCTGCCCAGCAACAGCATCACGCCGTGTTCACGCACAATTTCACGGCTCATGATCTTGTGCACATGGTGTTGCAAGGCGGTCACTTCGCGGGAAATTTCTTCTATCCGGTCGAACGGCATCACGCAAACCTCGGCGTCCTCTAAGGCCACCGCATCGCAGCTGTGTTGGTCGTTGACGATGCCGTCCAGTCCAATGATTTCGCCGGCCATTTGAAACCCGGTTACCTGATCGCGTCCATCCTCGGTGGCCAGGCAAGTTTTGAAGAAGCCGGTCCGAATGGCATACAGCGAGGTGAACTTTTCCCCGTTGGTGAACAGAGTGGTGCCCCGCTTGATTCTGCGGCGCACAGCGACCAGATCGTCAAGACGGTTCATGTCCTGGTCCGTGAGGCCCATGGGCATGCACAATTCGCGCAAATTGCAGTTGGAGCAAGCGACTTTGATGGCTTGGGGATTCATGGTTTATCTCATGGTTCAGAAATGGATTTGCCTTGGATCAAGCCTTGAGCTTAAACCCAAAAAACAGCCGTTTTCGAGGGTATACCCGGTCTTTGATCAAAATCACCATTTACAAGTAGAACCTTTGATTTGAGTCAATACCTGATCGCATGGGTGCAGGCAAAGTCCTCTGCTTAATGAACACGTTTTAATTAAGAGGTTGCCGAATGTCCTTGATTTCGCCCGAATTGTTGGCACGTTTTGATGTGCCCGGGCCTCGCTATACCTCCTACCCCACAGCGGACCGATTTGTCGATGCCTTTGGCGAGTCGGATTATGTTCAGGCCTTGATGCAACGCCAGTCCGGCGCAGTGGGCAAGCCACTGCCCTTGTCTTTGTACATTCACATTCCGTTTTGTGAATCGCTTTGTTATTACTGCGCCTGCAACAAAATCATCACCAAACACAAGGATCGCGCAGGGGTCTATTTGCGTTATCTCGGCAAAGAACTCGAGTTGCATACCCGAGCTATGGGTCGAGGGCAGGCGCTGAGCCAGTTGCACTTGGGCGGCGGAACGCCTACCTTTTTGAGCGACAACGAATTGCGCCAGCTCATGGCGCTGTTGCGCCAACATTTTGATTTTGTCCCGGGGGGTGAGTATTCCGTGGAAGTGGACCCTCGAACCGTGGACGAAAACCGCTTGGCCGTTCTGGCAGAGCTGGGTTTTAACCGTTTGAGTTTTGGTGTTCAGGATTTTGATCCGCTCGTCCAAAAGGCCATTCACCGCATGCAACCGTCTGATCAGGTATTTAAGCTGGTCGAAGCCTCGCGCCGCCTGGGGTTTGAGTCGGTCAATGTGGACTTAATCTATGGTTTGCCCTTGCAAACGTCGGCATCGTTTGACAGAACGCTGGACCAAATTAACTGTTTGCGACCTGACCGCATTGCCTTGTATGCCTATGCACACTTGCCGGAACGGTTCAAACCTCAGCGACGGATTCATGCCGAAGATTTACCCACAGGGAACCAAAAGGTCGGCATGCTTTCACGATCGTTAGAGGCTCTTCAGAATGCCGGCTATGTGTACATTGGCATGGACCACTTTGCGTTGCCCGACGACGCATTGGCGGTTGCCAAGCGGCAAGGGCGATTGCACCGCAATTTTCAGGGCTACAGCACGCAAGCCGACTGCGATTTGATTGCGCTGGGGGTGTCATCGATTGGCCGCATGGGTTCCACCTACAGCCAAAACGCAAAAACCATGGAAGAGTATTGCGATTTGCTCGACCAAGGCCATTTGCCCGTGGTGCGCGGCTTGGCTTTGACGCGTGACGACTTGATTCGCCGCTCAGTCATCATGGCCTTGATGTGCCAAGGCAGCTTGCAATATGAATCCATCAATCTGGCTTGGCTGATCGATTTCAAAACCCTTTTTGCCAAGGAAATGACCCTGCTTGAAGAGCTGCAAACGCAAGGCTTGGTGCAGATCCATCAAAACGGGATTCAGGTAACACCCACAGGGTGGTTTTTTGTTCGTGGCGTGGCCATGGTTTTCGACCGTTATGTTCAAGCGGATCGAAACCACAGCCGATTTTCCAAAATCATTTGAGTCCAGTCGTCATCGCTGCGCTGTGTGGTTCGCAGACAATTCAAGCCTTTCATTATTCAGTCATGCCATGCAAAGCTCTTTGGCCATCACGGCCTTGATGATGGGGGTGTTGGGCGGTCCGCATTGCGTGGCCATGTGCGGGGCCGCTTGTGCGGGCTTGGGGCAAGCTGCGGGCGCGCAACGCGGTCAAGCCCTGCTGGCGTTTCAGTTGGGCCGTTTGCTGGGTTATTCATTGCTGGGCGCTTTTGCAGCGGCCAGCGTGCAAGGCTTGGGCTGGCTGACCACGCAATCTGCGGCCATCCGTCCGCTCTGGAGCTTGCTGCACCTGGCAGCCTTGGCTTTGGGCTTGCTCTTGTTGGCGCAAGGCAGACAACCCGCATGGCTCGAAGGGGCCGCGCGCAAACTGTGGGCGCGCGTTCGCACATTTAATGCCCGCTGGGGCCGCGCCGCGCCTTGGATGGTGGGCGGGCTTTGGGCTTTCATGCCTTGTGGCCTGCTTTATTCCGCTCTGATGGTCGCAGCCTTGACCAGTCATCCTTTTGAGGGCGCAGCCACCATGGCCCTTTTTGCGCTGGGCAGCAGCATCAGTTTGTGGGCCGGGCCCTGGCTATTTTTGCGCATGCAAACTTTGGGCGATGGTTCTTGGGGCATCCGTTTGGCGGGTTTAGCCTTGGCGGGCGTCTCGGCTTGGGCCTTGTGGATGGGGCTTGTCCACGACCAGGCTCCATGGTGCGTCAGTTGACGAAACGAACGCCTTAACCGAGCTTCAAGCGGCACTCAAGCCTTTGTTGAACATGTAAGCCGCAAGAAACACCAAGAAGAAAGAAAACACCCTTTTCAGCTTCTTGACCGGAAGTCGGTGAGTCGCTCGCGCACCGAACGGGGCTGTCACTACGCTGCAAGAGGCAATGACCAACATGCCCGGCAACCAAATATAGCCAAGTGACCAGTCTGGCAGGTTCTCCAGTTTCATACCGCTAATGACAAAGCCGGTGACATTCGCCAGTGCAATGGGAAATCCCAATGCAGCACTGGTTCCTATGGCGTTGTGTATGGCCACGTTGCACCATGCCATCAAAGGCACACTCACAAAAGCCCCGCCAGCTCCGACCAAACCAGACAGCATGCCGATCAGCCCGCCCATGCCCAATTGACCCACGAAACCCGGCATTTGACGCGATGGCTTTGGTTTTTTATCCAAAAACATTTGAAAGGCCGAAAAAGAAACAAACAGGCCAAACAAAATCGCCAATGTGGCACCTTTAACAGCTGCAAAAATCCAGAGGCTGGCCAAGGCACTTCCCAGTACGATGCCTGGCGCTAAACCTTTGACCAAGTCCCATCGCACAGCGCCCAGCTTTTGGTGACTTCTGACGCTGGAGATCGATGTGAACAAAATGGTCGACATGGACGTCACAATCGCCATTTTGATAGACAGGTCCTCAGCGACACCCATGTTGCCCAATAAAAAACTCAACACGGGCACCATCAGCAAGCCACCGCCCAAACCTAATAAACCTGCCATGAACCCAACCACCGTGCCAGTCAGGGCAAGTTCTAATAGGGTTTGAGCTTCCACGGTTTTAGACCAATCCCAGCTTTTGCGCCATGCCAATCCGTTGCAGTTTGCCGGTCGACCCTTTGGGAATTTCTTCCATCAGTAAAACCTTGCGCGGCACTTTGAAATCAGCCAAACGTGTTGCCGTGTATTCGCGAAGTTCTTTTTCAGTGGCGGTCATTCCCTCACGCAGGACCACAGCAGCACCCACTTCCTCGCCCAGTTTGTCGTGCGGAATGCCAAAACAAACCACTTGGGCCACTGCAGGATGGTCCATCAAAACTTCGTCAACTTCGCGCGGGCTGATTTTTTCTCCGCCGCGGTTGATGATTTCTTTCAGCCGGCCTGTGATGCTGAGATAGCCCTGTGCATCCAATACGCCTTGGTCACCCGTTCTGAACCATCCATGGGTGAATGCTTCAGCGTTGGCTTTATCGTTGTTCTCATAACCGGGCGTGACGTTATTGCCGCGGATCACAATTTCGCCGGTGCTGCCGACGGGCAATAAATTCCCCTCGGCACTCATGATGGCGATCTCAGGGCCTGCGGCTAAGCCAACGGTGCCCGGCTTTCTTTGTCCGGGTGGGAGGGGATTACAAGCCATTTGGTGAGACGCCTCGGTCATGCCGTAGGCCTCGATCACCGGGGACTTGAAGGTACTTTCGAGTTCTGCCAAAACCTGTGGTGGTAAGGAAGAGGATGAGGAACGAATGAATCGAAGTGGCACCCTTGCAATGACTTCTTTGTTGTTAGCTGATCTGGACAAAATTGCCTGATGCATGGTGGGCACGGCGGTGTACCAAGTGGGCTTGACTTCGTCCATCTGGCTAAAGAACTTCAAGGCATTGAAGCCGCTGGTGCAAAAGACTTCTCCGCCTTGAGACAGCGGCGCCAAGATGCCGGCAATCAGACCGTGAATGTGAAACAAGGGCATGACATTCAAGCCGCGATCGGAACTACTAAAGCGCGTGCTCTGAGCGATGTTTTGCGCTGAAGCACAGACGTTGCGGTGTGTCAGTGGAACAATTTTGGGGCGCGATGTGGTGCCAGAAGTGTGAAGCACCAAGGCCACGTCGTCAGGCTGGGCTTGACCAGGATGCTGCGCTGCTTTTGGCGGGAGGCCGTTCATGTTCAGCGTAAAAGAGCCAGCGCCCATGGTGGGTGTGGGTTCGAGTTCAATCAGCGCGATGCCCATTTTGGCGGCCACGGCCACGGCTGGGCTGTTTGACCCTTTTTCAACGACCAAGGCTTTGGAGTTCAAGTCATTCAGGTAAAACTCAAATTCATCGGCTCGGTAGCTGGGGTTCAAGGGTGCTGAAGTACAGCAGCATGCAACAGTCACAAAACTCGCCGCCATTTCTGCGCTGTTGGGCAAGACAATTGCAACACGATCATTTCTTCCGATACCAAATTCATTGAACTTTTGACGTACATAGTCGTTCAGTTGACGTAAACCTGCATAAGTCAGTGGCGCACTGTTTGCCGCCGTCAAACAAATAGACTGGTCGTGACCAAAAGCCAAAAGTTCATTAAGGGTTTTCATGGATGAAAGATAAAAAAGTGTTGTTGGACGAATTTTTTACTCGACGAGTTACAAATGATTCTAGTACGATACTCTTGGGTCAAATTAATTACCAAGGAGTTTACCGTGAAAAATCGTCCCTGTATGTTTATCAAAACAGTTGCCTTGGCGGTCAGCTGCTTTTTCAGTTTCAACGCTCACGCCCAATCCAATTGGGAGCCTACTAAAAATGTCGAGTTCATCGTGCCAGCAGGCACGGGTGGCGGCGCTGATCAAATGGCGCGATTTCTTCAAGGGGTGATTACCAAGCACAAACTCATGGCTCAACCCTTGGTGGTGGTCAACAAATCGGGGGGTGCGGGCGCAGAAGGCTTTTTAGATACCAAAGGGGCTAGACCAGATGGTCACAAAATCATCATCACACTGTCCAATTTATTCACGACCCCCTTGGCAACGGGTGTGCCCTTCAATTGGAAAGATCTGACCCCTGTGGCCATGCTGGCACTGGACGAGTTTGTACTTTGGGTCAATGCCGAGTCACCTTATAAATCGGTGGACGACTTGACCAAGGCCATCAAGCAATCTGAACCCGGCAAATTCAAAATGGGCGGAACCGGCTCCAAACAAGAAGACCAGATCATTACGGTGGCCATTGAAAAAGCCACCAACAAAAAAATGATCTATATCCCTTTCAAAGGCGGTGGTGATGTCGCGGTTCAGCTGGTGGGTAAGCATATTGACACCACGGTGAACAACCCGATTGAAGCTGTGGCCCATTGGAAGGGCGGCACTTTGAGGGCGCTGTGTGTCTTTGATTCCCAAGCTATGCCTTATCCTAAAAAAATCACTGCCTCACAGTCTTGGAAAGACATTCCCACATGCAAATCGCAAGGTCTTGATGTGGAGTATCTGATGTTGCGCGGCATATTCATGCCGCCAAAAGCCACGCCTGCGCAAGTGGCCTATTTCACCGATATCTTTCAAAAGGTTCGCCAACTCCCAGAGTGGAAAGAGTTCATGGAGACCGGCGCCTTCAAGGACACCTTCATGAAGGGCCAGGAATTCCAAGATTGGTTACTCAAAGCAGAGGTGGAGCATTACCGTCTGATGCGTGAAGCCGGTTTCTTGGCCAAGTAACAAATCTGAAGGACCTCATTATGAAAACAAATTCACACCTGCAAATGCGTTGGATGGAATTGTTGGTGGCTGCCTGTTTTATGGGTGTGAGCTTGTTGGTGATCACGGACAGTATTCGGGTGGGTAAAGCTTGGGGCTCTGACGGCCCTGAGCCTGGCTACTTTCCGTTTTACATCGGTTGTCTTTTATTTGGCGGTGCTGCTTGGGTGATTTTGCAAACCTTGCGAGGATGGAAGCAAGACGATGGCGAGGGGTCTTTTGCACAAAATCATGAGTTCCGTTTGATGTTGCTCATGCTCATTCCCTCGGCAGTTTTCACGGTTTCCATATATGTGGTGGGAATTTATCTGGCGTCGCTGATTTTCATAGCAGCCTTTATGGTCTGGCAGGGCAAATACAGTTACCTAAAATCCATCGCAGTCGGTACGGGTATCAGCGCTGCCTTATTTGCTTTGTTTGAGATTTGGTTCACCTTGCCATTGCCAAAAGGTTGGATTGAAATTTGGTTGGGCTTTTGATCATGGATGAGATCAATAACCTGTTTCAGGGCTTTGCCGTCGCGATGACCCTTCCCAACATTGGCTTCATGCTGGTGGGAATTTTTTTGGGCGTTCTGATTGGTGTATTGCCAGGCTTGGGCGGCGCCAATGGGGTGGCCATTCTTCTGCCACTGACCTTTGGCATGTCGCCCACTTCAGCCATCATCATGCTGTCTTGCATTTATTGGGGTGCTTTGTTCGGTGGGGCCATTACGTCCATACTTTTCAATATCCCCGGAGAGCCGTGGTCAGTGGCCACCACTTTTGATGGCTATCCTATGGCTCAAAAAGGAAAAGCTGCGCAAGCTTTAACAGCAGCTTTCACATCGTCTTTCGTGGGTGCTTTGGTGGCAGTTCTTATGGTGACATTTTTAGCACCTCTGGTGGCTAAATTTGCACTCAATTTCGGACCGCCAGAGTTTTTTGCGGTTCAATTGCTCACCTTTGCGAGTTTCATTGGCATGAGCAAAGAGCCGCCTGTCAAAACCTTGATGGCCATGATGCTGGGTTTTGCTTTGGCTGCAGTGGGCTTGGACAGCGTGACCGGTACATTGCGCATGACCTATGGGCAAGAAAGTTTGCTCAAAGGCTTTGACTTTTTAATCGCAGTTATTGGCCTCTTTGGTATTGGTGAAATTTTGCTCACCATGGAAGAAGGCCTCGCTTTCAAAGGGCACAAAGGGCGCATCAGTCTCAAGGATGTTCTCGAAACATGGAAAGAGCTGCCCAAATACTGGGCCACGTCCTTGCGCGCATGTTTGATTGGTTGCTGGATGGGCGTGACACCCGGGGGCGCAACGCCTGCATCGTTCATGAGTTATGGCACGGCCAAGCGAATTTCAAAGCATCCTGAAAATTTTGGCAAAGGCGCCATCGAGGGTGTGATCGCACCCGAAACTGCCGCCCATGCAGCGGGTACCAGTGCCTTGCTGCCCATGCTCACTCTGGGAATACCTGGTTCACCGACTGCTGCTGTTTTATTGGGTGGCCTTCTGATATGGGGGCTGCAACCTGGCCCTTTGTTGTTCACTGAGCAAAAAGATTTTGTCTGGGGCCTGATTGCTTCGATGTATTTGGGCAACATTGTGGGCTTGATTGTGGTCTTGACCACAGTGCCTTGGTGGGCGGCTATTTTGAGAATTCCGTTTTCCATCATTGCGCCAGTCATTGTGGTAATTTGTGCCGTGGGTGCCTACACGGTTCACAACAGCATGCTGGACGTTGTCATGATGCTGGTCTTTGGCTTGATGGGTTATGCCTTCAAAAAGCTCAAATACCCCCTGGCACCCTTGGTCCTGGCCCTGGTGCTGGGTGATATGGCTGAAACCAGTTTTAGACAGTCCATGCTCATTTCTAAAGGCAGTCTGGAAATCTTTGTGAGCACGCCATTGGCAGGCTCCATCACAGTCTTGGCACTCATCATGCTGATGTGGCCAGTCTTGGGTTTTTTGAAAAAGTTCAGTCGAGGCTGAGACCTATGCCTTTTCTCAACACACTTTGCTCGAGCAAGCGCGTCAAGGCGTAAACTGAGTCGAGTGTGGGGGTGGGCATGTTGCAGATCTTGCCCAGCTCAATCACGCTGCCTAAAAGCGCCTCTAATTCCAAAGCTTTGCCATGCTCAATGTCTTGCAACATAGACGTTTTGTGTGCGCCCACGGCTTGAGCACCTGCAATCCGTTTGTCAATGCTGATTTTGAATTGAACGCCCAGTTTTTCTCCCACGGTTTGGGCTTCCGACATCATGCGGGCTGCCAAATTGCGGGTGAGATCAAAATTGCAAATGTCTTCGAGTGTGGCGTGCGTTAAGGCAGATACGGGGTTGAAAGTGAGGTTGCCCCAAAGTTTCACCCACAACTCGCTGCGAATGTCCGTGGATACAGGGGTCTTGAATCCTGCGGCAATCATGGCCTGCGCCAATGCGGTGACGCGCTCAGACTTTTCGCCACTGGGCTCACCCAAGGTAAAGCGGTTGCCTTCGATCAGCTTGACCACACCAGGGGCGACCAACTCGGCAGCGGGGTACACCACAGCACCAATCACCCGTTTTGGGCCGATGTGTTGCCATTGAGCGCCACCAGGATCAATGGAAGTCAATTGACGGTTTTGATATTCGCCCACCAAGTTGTAAAAGTACCACCAAGGCACGCCGTTTTGCAGGGTGACCACAGCCGTGTTGTCATGGCACAGCCTGCCAATTTGTTCTGCCACAGGGCTGACCTGATGCGACTTCATGGTTAAG
>CAMDXR010000057.1 GCA_945877725.1 Limnohabitans sp. Rim8 | reverse complement strand
CAAGGTCTCGAGCGTACTGACGTAGCCCGTTGAATTTTTAACTTGCAGGTAACCATTGGCCAACAGCCGGATATCGATTTCGTCCGGCACGCGACCCGCAGCCACCTCGGCCGCAAGGCGGGGCTGAAGAATGTCTACCGCCGGTTGGTATTGACCCGAGAGGTACAGGGCCTGACCCTGCAACTGCTTGAATTGATCGCGCTGGCCGCCCAAGGCCAAATAACGCCCAGCCCAGAGGGCGGTATCGGCGTATTGCTTGGCGCGGTATTGAATCAGCACCAAGTTTTCCATCAGGGCCAGCCGGTCGGCCACCGTGCCGCGTTCTGTTTGCAAGGCTTTTTCGAGGGCCTTGCCCGCAGCAGCAGGATTGCCAGCCGCCAGGTGCACCACGGCGCGCAGGCGTTCGATGGTGAAGACCTCTAGCGGGTTGGCCGCAGGCAATGCATCCACCTCGGCGAATCGGGCCAGTGCTTCGGCGTTTTTGTTTTGCTTGTTCAGTTCTTGCGCTTGTTGCAAAGGTTTGATCACCTCGGCGCGCAATGTTTCAGGTTGCTGCTGTGCAGCAGCGCTAAGACAAGCTAAAGCCAGCAAGCCCGCCAGCAAAGTACCCGTCAATTTTCGGAGATGTGTCATATTTGGAATAGTTAACGAAATGCCAAGTAACCATCAAGGCGCCACTCGCCATCCATGTTTTGACTCTAGAGATCCGCAAGACTTCCGTCTTAGTCCACTTGGACGAGTAACGGCATCTCAAGGCATTTAATTGCCTCAGTGTTTTCCATAGGACTTAAAAGTTCGGTGCTTCAACGCCACCGTCCACGCCCAAGATTTTTCCGGTGATCCAAGACGAGGCGGGTGACACCAAAAACAGCGCGGCAGCGGCGATGTCTTCGGGTTGGCCCAGGCGCCCCAACGGGGTGCTGGAGACCATGCGCTCCTGGCGCTCGGGGGTCAAAAATGGCGCCAAGGCATCGGTCATGATGGTGCCGGGCTCGATGGCATTGATGCGAATCGCCGGGCCAAAGTCTTGCGCCAAGTTGCGCGTCATCTGGTTCAGCGCCGCCTTGGCTGCACCGTAGGCGCTGAAATGCTTTTGCGCATAACGCGCGGCTACCGAAGAGATGTTGACCACGGCACCGCCCCCGGCCTCGCGCATCGCCTTGGCAGTTTTTTGGATCATTAAGTAAGCGGGTGTGACGTTCCATGCCAGCACGGCACTGAAGTCTGGCCCGCCCATCTTGAGCGGATGGTTGGGACCGGCCCCGCCCGCGTTGTTGACCAAGATGTTGATTTGCCCCAACTCGGCCAAGGTGCGGGCCACCAAGGTGTCGAGTGCCGACTCGTCGCTGACATCGCCCGCCACCGTGATGGCGCGGCGGCCCAGTGCGCGGATCTCGGCAGCCACCGCATCTAGGTCGGACTGGGTGCGTGCGGCCAACGCCACATCGGCCCCGGCTTGCGCCAAAGCCAGAGCGCAAGCGCGCCCAATGCCCTTGCCAGCCCCCGTGACAATGGCCACCTGACCGTGCAATGAAAAGAGAGAAGCCATAGCCGTCATATCAAAACTGCGCCTGAAATTGAGAGGTGATGCAAGATCATCCCCGTGTTTGGCACAGTTGATATGACACAAACGGACGATGTCCACCCCGGTGGCTCGGTTTTAACCTGAACGCATTCAATTTGACGGAAAGCACCCCATGCCGACCAGCGCACGCCAACAATTCATCGTCTCGCAACAAGTGGTTCCGGCCCTGATCAATGGCCTGATCAACGGCGCCATTGCCTGGGCCATGCACCGCCACACGCTCGAATTGGGTCTGTGGGACCGGGGGGCTTATGCCATAGACCTGCTGGCCACGGGCTTTCTTTTGCCCGCCATCAGTTGGTTGATTATTTTGCCGCTGCTGCAACGCCAAGCCGCTGCAGGCAAAGCGCCGATGCTGGCAGGTGTCCCCCGCCCCCGGCTGCTGCGCTGGATGCCCTCTGCCCGATGGGGCGGCACGGCCATGATCGGCCTGATGGGCATGCTGCTGGTGGGCGGCGGCGTGGTGCTGGCACTGCAATTAGCAGGCAGCCCAGACTTTTCGGGCAGCGCGTATGCGGTGTTCAAAACCGCATTCGGCGCCTTGGTGACGGTGGTGTTGCAGCCGGTGATGGTGTTTGCGGCGTTGAGGGAGCGGGAGGGTGGGAGCCCCCCTACCCCGTAACCACCCCGCGAATCATCTGCACAAAGTTCTCGTTATAGGGCGGCAGCATGCCCCATTCGCGGCGTGGGTCGTGGGCGCCTGCGCTGTACACGCTGCGCGCATGGCTGAACTCCAAAAAGCCTTCGTGGCCGTGGTAGTGGCCCATGCCGGATGCGCCTACGCCACCAAAAGGTGCGTCGTGCAGGGCTGGGTGCATGGTCACGTCGTTGATTGAGACACCGCCCGACAAGGTGTGGTTCAGCACCCAGGCTTGTTCGGTGGCGTCGGTGCCAAAGTAATAGAGCGCCAGGGGTCGTTCACCGGCATTCAACTCGTCCACGGCTTGCGCAATGTCGGTGTAGGTGCGCAGCACCAGGGCCGGGCCAAAAATTTCGTTGCGGGCAATCTCGCTTTCGGGTGCCGGATTGACCACGATGCGCAAGGGCATGCGGCGCGTGCTGACGCTGGCCGCGTCTGGCCAGTCACCGGCAATCACCACGCGTGCGCCGCGTGCGCCTGCGTCGGCCACATAAGATTCCACCCGCGCAAAATGCTGCGCGTTGACCACGGGCACCACATCGGCGTTGTCGGCCAGGCTTGGGAAAAGCCCGCTGTAGTGGCTTTGCAACGAGGCAAGTAACGCTTCGGCCTGCGATTCGTGGACCCAGACCACGTCGGGCGATACGCACAGTTGGCCCGAGTTGGCGCTTTTGCCTACGGCAATGCGTTCGGCCGCGTTGGCAATGTCGGCCCCGCTGCCCACCAGCACGGGCGATTTACCGCCCAACTCCAGGGTGACGGGCACCAGGTTTTCTGCGGCGGCTTTCATGATGAGTTTGCCCACACGGGTGGAGCCGGTAAACACCAGGTGGTTCCAGGCTTGGCGCGAAAACTCGCTGGCCACCTCTGGACCGCCCGTGACCACGGCAAGTTCTTCAGGCTGAAAAAATTCGGGTACCACGCGGGCCAACAATTCGGCGGTGCGCGGGGCGATTTCTGAAGGCTTGAGCACCGCCCGGTTGCCTGCAGCAAAGACGCTGGCCAAGGGTGACAACAAGGTGAACAAGGGCGCGTTCCAGGTGCCAATGATGCCGACCACGCCCTTGGGTTGGTACTTGACCCAGGCGGTGGCCCCAAAATTGTCAAAGGGGGCGACACTGGGCCGCGTTTGGTCGGGCATCCACGCCTCCAGGTGGTCGCGGGCGTGCTTGAGCGAGCCCAGCGACCCGGCCACGTCGTTCATCATCGAGAAAACAGCGGGACGGCCTCCAAAATCATCCCCCATGGCCTGACAAAAAGCATCGTTGTGCTTGACCAACATATCGATTACGCGTTGGAGTCGGTCGCGGCGGGTGGCAGCACTGACCGGCCCCTCGGCTCTAAAAGCAGCCTGCTGCCGGGCAAGCAACAAGGGCAAAGACGGGGCGGCAAGGGTGTCGGACATGGGCTCTCCTGATTTTGGGCCTGAAATTGGCGGTTGTACCCGCATGCTAACGGCCTTGATTTGGCTCTGCTTAGTCTGAAAAGACGATGTTGCACAGGGGCAGCGCCACGAATATGCGGCATGAACATTGCACAAACCCCTGGCGTCACCTGGCGAACCCACCTGAGTCTGGCGCTGTTGGCGCTGGTCTATATTTTTTCGGTCATTGACCGTCAGGTCATTGCCATCCTGATCCAACCCATCAAAACCGAGTTTGGGGCCACCGACACCCAAATGGGCTTGCTTAGTGGGCTGGCGTTTGGCCTGTTTTATGCTGCCTTGGGTGTGCCTGTGGGCAAACTGGCTGACCGCTACAACCGCAGTTTGATCGTGGCGGTGTGCTGCTCTTTGTGGAGTGTGGCCACCTTGGCCTGCGGACTGGCCACCCAGTTTTGGCAGCTGTTTCTAGCACGTATGTCGGTGGCCATTGGCGAGGCGGGGGGCATGGCGCCGTCCATCTCGGTGGTCTCAGACCTCTACCCGCCGCGCCAGCGTTCCATGGTCATCAGTTTGTTCATGACTGGGCCGCATTTGGCGGTGGTCATTGGGCTCGCGTTGGGCGGTTGGATTGCGCAGCAATACGGTTGGCGGGTCACCTTTATTTTTTTTGGTGCCCCCGGCATTGTTTTGGGTTTGCTGGTCTGGTTGTTTGTCAAAGAGCCGGTGCGGGGTGGCTTTGATGCCCCTGCCCCTGCCACCAACGCCACGGCAACAGACAAGCCTGTGGCCACCGAATCGCTTGGGCGGCAAGTGCTGCGCCTGCTGACCATTCCGGCTTTCCGGTGGGTGGGCTTGGCGTGCGGCATGGCTGGACTGGCCGGTTATGCGTATGGCGTTTGGACCCCGAGCTTTTTGGTGCGTACACATGGGTTGAGCCTGGCCCATGCCGGGCTGATGTTTGGTGTGGCCAGTGGTTTTGCTGCCCTGGCCGGCGGTTTGAGCAGCGGCTGGTTGTGCGACCGTCTGGTCACGCGTGATGTGCGGTGGCAGCTGGGCCTGCCGCTGATTGGGGTGCTGGTGTCCATTCCTTGCGCCATCGCTTTTTTGCTCTGGCCTGCCAGCGGCTATTGGCAAATGGGGCCTTTGATGGTGCCACACGCCATGCTGTTTGCCAGCATCTTCGGGTTTTTTGCCAGCTGGTGGCCGTCTTTGTCTTACAGCGCCATCAGCCACATGGTGCGCGCCTCCGAGAGAGGCGTGGCCGCTGCGTTGCTCAACTTTTTCATCACACTGTTCGGCATTGGCATAGGGCCATTGTTGACCGGCGTGCTGAGTGATTTGCTGACCCCCATGTTTGGCGTGCAGGCGCTGCGTTGGTCGCTGGTTTGCGTGATGTTATTGATGATTCCGACGGCTATTTTGTTGGGCATGGCCCTGAAACCCTACCGGGACCAATTGGCTCAACTGGGTCGCACCAGCAACGCCGGACTGGCTTGATCCCAACATGGCAGGTGATGCAATGCAAACCCAGCAGCCCCCTCTAGCCTCTCTAGCCCCTGTAGCCCCCGTGGTATTGGTGACCGGTGCCAGCCGGGGCATTGGGTCGGCCACCGCATTGGCCTTTGGCCGCGCCGGGTGGCGGGTGGCCATCGTGGCCCGCACACACACCGACCAGCAAAACCTGCCGCACCAATTGCGCCGCCCAGACGGCCAATTGCTGGCGGGCAGCCTGGCCACCACCGCCGCCGCCGTGCAAGCAGCGGGTGCACAAGTGTTTGCCCATGCCATGGACTTGATGTCTAGCGCCTCGATGGATACCGCCTTGGATGCGGTGCTGGGGCATTTTGGCCGCATTGATCTGTTGATCAACAACGCGGTTTACCAAGACCGCGAGGTCAATGACCTGCTGTTGGCGCTGGACGATGACGCGCTGCAACGCAGCTTGTTGGGCAATGTAGTGGCCCCTTTTCATTTGGTGCGCAAACTGCTGCCCCATATGCTGGCGCAAGGCGGGGGGCAGATCATCAATGTTTGCTCAGGGGCAGGACAGTTCGACCCGCCCGCCCCTGCCAACGCAGGCGGTTGGGGCTTTGCTTATGGCGCATCCAAGGCGGGCTTGGCCCGACTGGCTGGGTGCATTAACCAAGAGCACGGCGCGCAAGGGGTACGTGCTTTCAGCGTCAATCCGGGTTTGGTGACCACCGAGGCCGTCACCGCCACTTTGGGCGACGACGGCGTGTTGGCCAAACGCTATGGGGCCATGTCGCCACAAGCCATTGCAGCCAGTTTGTTGTGGCTGGCCACCGACCCCCGCGCCCCAGCTTTGAACCGCAAGCCCACACTGATTGAGCTACAGGCTTTGGTGCGCGAACACGGCCTAGAGGCCTGAAAACTGGCTTATTGACTTTCTGGCTGGCTGGGTAGCGGGGTGGCCGGGTGGCTCACCCGTTAAGGAGCACCCAGACGCTTGACCGCCGGGTGTTGGCGGGTCAGCGGCACACGGTACGGGCCCCAAACCGAGTTGAACAACAGGTCGCCATCGGGCAAAAACTGCAAGATGGCATAAGCCCCGTTGCCCTCGTTGCCCAGTCCCATTTGGGTTTCAAAGACAGTTTGGCCCGTGTTCCAGTCGAGGCCAGTCACGTTCCAGCCCTGCACTGGATCGAAGCCATTGACATAGGCCACCCCCGAGGCGCTGCTCATGATGGGCACCATGCTGACCGAAACCACGTCGCCCCGGGCCCAGACCGAGCGCAAACTGCGACTTGCCGAATCCCAATGCACGCGTTCAACGCCTTTGGGAACAGGGTTGACCGGGCCCAGCGTGAACACATCAATGATCTTGTCGGGGTGGCCATGCAGGACCACGTTGTTGACCACAAAAGCCCCCTGCCCACTGACCACCACCGATTGTTCGGACTGCACCCAAGCGGTGTCAGTTGGCAGCCCTGCCGTGATCGGCAGCACGCTGGCCACCCGCCGCGACGACGCATTGGGCAAGCCTTTGAAGTCTGCCGGAATCGCGTCGCGCCAGAATGCCACCAATTTCATGCGGTTGACGCCGTCGGTGATCAACACCAAACGGTCCTCACCCGGGGCAAAGCCCATCAAGGTGGGTGTGGAACCGGTGCCCGTACCCGCCTTGATGGCCGGGGGCCAGTCGCCGCCGTCGTATTCGGCACGCCAGGCACCATCGGCTTCAGCGTCCGAAATGCTTTGTCCGGTCCAGGCCAGCTTCATCATCAGACCGGGCTTGCGTGGCATTTTGCTGCCGGTGGCCACGTAAATGTGCGTGCCTTCGGTGGCCATAGAGTTGGTCAAAAATTGTCCGGCAGGCAAGCTGTAACGGTGCGTTTTGCCTGGCATGCGTCGGTCCATGACGGCAATGGCGTTGGTGGAACCAATGACCAAATGGCCGTCCGAGGTCATGTTCATGCCCACAAGGTGCAAGAACTTGTGTTCGCCTAATTGGTCAGGCTCGAACACCTTAGAAAAATCAACCCGGTGTTTAACTTCCAGCCCTGCGGCTGGGTTGGCCGGGTCCTTCAGGCCAATGCCGTTTACCCAAGTGCCTGCGTTGGCCCACACCACGTTGTCGGCATCCACCAAGGCATAAACCCCGGTGGGCATGACCCCACCCGGATTGGGGCCCAGCACACCTTTGATCAGCTCTGCCGCTTGCTGGATGCTGGTGTATTTGGGCGCTACCAAACGCTGCAATTGCTCGGGTGTGCGCCGCACCACGCCGGGCAGCGTGATGTCGGCCAAGGCTTCCCAACGGCCCTCGCGTGCGTCGATGTAAGCCACCCGGTCGGTCGATACCGACCACATGAAGCCTGGTGTTGTGGACGCATAGGTCATGTTGTTTTGCGGCCCGCCCAAAATCGGTTTCAACTGGGTCAGGTCCACTTGAAACTTGCCGCGCGGCACGGCATAAGGAATGGCATCGCTTTGCGATGAGTCGAAGTGGGTCACGCCATACACGGCGGCCGACAGATGCGGGTTGCGCGGCGGCTCGGCGGCCTGAGCGGCCAACATGGCGCTCAAAACCACGCTGCCCCACAAGGCTTTCAAGCACTGAAATCTGGTCAACATCAAGCAGCTCCCTTTTTTAGAATTCGCAAGCCGTGTGGTTTTTTGCGAACTGGGTGGCCCAGCGGTAATCGGCTTTGCCCGCCGGACTGCGCTGCACGCGGTCGGTCAAAAAGACCGCTTTGGGCACTTTGTAGCCCGACAAGCGTTCGCGGCAAATGCGCTCGAACTCGGGGCCGTCAAAACTTTGTCCGGCCGCGATCTCCACTACCGCCGCTACTTTTTGGCCCCAGCGGTCATCGGGCAGGCCCACCACCAGCACATCAGCCACGGCGGCATAGCGCCGAACGGCTTCTTCGACCTCTTCAGGAAAGACTTTTTCGCCCCCGGTGTTGATGCACTGAGAGCCACGCCCCAGCACCACGATGTTGCCGTCTTCGTCAATGCGGGCGTTGTCGCCACTGAGTACCCACAAGCGATCTTGAACCGTCACAAAGACTTCGGCGCTCTTTTTGGCATCGCCGTAATAAGCAATAGGCGTGTAGCCATTGCGCGCCAAAATGCCGATGTCGCCGGGTTGGCTGAGGATTTGCCGGTCCTCGCTCAACACTGCCAAATCCGGGCGGGCCTTGAGCACCATGAAGCCATCGCCCTTGGTGGGCTTTTCGCCACTGCCCATGAGCCCGGTTTCGGACGATCCCATGCCGTTGGACAGCGCAACGTGGGGCAGCGCCGCCTTGAGTCGCTGCTGCAACTGGGCCGACAACACTGCACCTCCGTTGCCCACCACCATGAGCCGGGCAAGCTGCCAGCGTCCAGGGTGCGCCTCCAGTGCCTTGACCAAAGGCAGCGCCATGGCATCACCCACCATCGAGATGATGTTGATCTGGTCGCGTTCAATGATGTCCAGAATGTGCTCGGCGTCAAAGTGGTGCTGGTCGTTCACCACCACGGCGTGCCCGGCCATCAAACTAATAAGCGAGCCCCACATGGCGGCCCCGTGCATCATGGGCGCGATGGCAAAAAAGCTTAAGGGCGGCGCACTGGTCACCAAAGCCGCCAGGTCTTCGGGTTTGTCAATCGGGGGGCGCTGAAAGTAAATGCCGCCACCGCCCAATGCGCCCATAAAAAGCGACTTGTGCGGCCACACCACCCCTTTGGGCATGCCCGTGGTGCCGCCGGTGCACAACAAGTACTGGTCGTCGTCGCTGCGCCCGGATGTCAGGACAGTGGTGTTGCCCGAAGACAGCAAAGTCTCGTAGTGATCGACCCCAGACACAACAGCAACCCCAGGCGGAGTTCCCGTTTGCACCTTGAGGCGCAATTTTGGCAATTGACCAGCAATTTTGCCGACTTCACCCGCCACGCTTTCGTCGAAGAACAAGGCTTTTAGCTCCAGCGAGCCCAGTAGGTAATGCAGTTCCTCGGCCACATAGCGGTAATTGACATTGGCAGGCACCGCGCCGATCTTGCAGCAAGCCAGAAAGGTTTCGAGGTATTCGGCCGAGTTGAAGAGTTCGATGCCGACGTTGTCACCCCGTCCAATGCCCCGGTTTTGCAGGGCCGAGGCGAGGCGGGTGGCGCGCTGGTCGAGTTCACTGAAGCTCAAGCGCTGGTCGCCGCAAATAAAAGCCGTCCGCTCAGGCACGGCCGCAGCCACCACTTCGAACAAATCGGCCAGGTTAAAAGTTCTTGTCATGAGCGCCTCTCCTTGGGGCGTATTTTTTTGAAATTCACCCTCAAATACTCCAATGATCTTGCCCCAAACTCATCGTCCAAACGAAGTAACGAAGCGGTTTGGATTCAATCCGGCAGGGAATTTCGCAAAAATCGTCCAAATAGGGTATGCCAGCCCAAGCGAGAGACCCCAAGATGGTTCTTTTGCAAGCCCCTTTTGTTTGGAGACTTTATGGCTACGTCCAAAGATTACCGACTCGGCGAATACACCTTCCCACGCGGCTGGTTCATGATTGCCGATTCGGAAGAACTCAATACCCATAAGCCCTTGGCGGTTCGCTTCTTTGGCAAGGACTTTGCCCTTTACCGTGGCCGCGCCACCGGTAAGGTGGTGCTGCTGGACGCCTATTGCCCCCACATGAAAACCCATCTGGCTGCGCCCAACAACACCTCGTATGTGGTGATCGACGGCGGCGGCAGCAACGTCGACGGTGACGGCATCCGCTGCCCCTACCATGCTTGGCGCTTCGGGCCTGACGGCAAGTGCGACGACATTCCGTACCACACCGGCCCCATTCCTGCGGCCGCCTGCGTGAAGAGTTGGACCGTGGTAGAGAGCCTGGGCGCCGTCTGGGTCTGGCATGACCCCGAGGGTGGCGACCCCGAATGGGCACACCCCAGCTTGCCCCAGTGGGACGACAGCTCTTGGGTACGCGGCCATTGGGACCATCTGGGTGTGCTGAACCAGCATCCCCAAGAAGTGATTGACAACATTTGCGACTACGGTCACCTGGGGCCGATCCATGGCTCCACCGTGGACCGCTACGAAAACGAGTTCAAGGGCCACACCGCCACACAACGCCAGTGCGGCGGTCATCGGACCCTGACGGCGGCCGACGGCTCCGGCGCTGTTTTGCATACCGACACCACTTACCACGGCCCAGGCGTTTTGATTTCTTACCTGACCGGCATGTTCGAGACGGTGTTGTTGATCATGCACACGCCCATCGACGATGGTTCCATCAAGGTTTGGCACTCATTGATTGTCAAATCGCCTGCAGGCAACGCCAAAGTAACCACCGCCGACTTGGTGGCGGCACGCCAGTACCAAGAGTCGAGCCGTCTGGCTTTTGCGCAAGACTTTGAGGTTTGGATGAACAAAGCCCCTTGCCTGAATGGCCTGTTTATTCCCAGCGACGGCCCTTTCATGAAGGTGCGCATTTGGTACAAGCAGTTCTATAACCCGCGCGCCAAAAAACACGAGTACCTAGAGCAATGCGAGGGCGTTTATGTGCCGCGTGGCGCTGTGGCTTACACCCAGCCGGCCGAGTCGGCAAGCGCCCCAGCCGCCTAAAACCTTGAGGGCCACACCATGACCTCCAAAACACCCTCCCCCACTGAGGCCAACACCCCAGCAGACACCCCGGCAACGGGCTTGGGTTCGGCACCGGGCATTGCCCTGCTGATTCTCACGCTGGCTGCCACCGTGCAGTTTTTTGACCGGGCGCTGATGGTGGTGATTTTGGAGCCCCTTAAGCAAGAGTTCAGCCTGACCGATGCGCAACTGGGTTTGCTCTCGGGCCTGAGCTATGCAGCCGCTTTTGCGCTGGCGGGCATTCCGTTCGGCTGGTTGGCCGACCGGGGCAACCGGCGCAATTTGTTGGTCGGGTTGTTGGCGGCATGGAGTGCGCTGGTGGCCCTGGCCGGGTCGGCCAACAGCTTTGCGGCTTTGGTGTGGACTCGGGTGGGCATTGGCGCGGCCGATGCCGGGGGCCAGCCTTGTTCGGTGTCGATCATTTCAGACCTGTACCCCAGCCAACGGCGTGCCACGGCGGTGGCGGTGTTCTTTTTGGGCGTGCCTTTGGGCATGGCCTCGGGCTTTATGGTGGGGGCCATGGTGGCCAGCCAATACGGCTGGAGAATGGGCTTTTATTTGGTGGCCGTGCCCGGCGTGCTGCTGGCCTTGCTGATGCTTTTGCTGGTGCGCGAACCCAAGCGTGGGGCCAGCGATGGCCTGAGCCCGGCCAACGCCCCGGCCCCGTCCTTGGGTGAAACCTTGCGCTTCATGCGCGGCCAGTCATCACTGGTTTACCTGATGGCGGCCTCGATTTTGGTCACCGCTTCGTCGTCGGCCATGATGTCTTGGATTGGCTCTTTGTTGGTGCGCAGCCATGGCCAGAGCCTTGAAAATGTGGGCCTGATCACCGGGCTTTGCATGGGCGGTTTTGGTGCTTTGGGCACGCTGTTGTTTGGCTGGCTGGCCGACCGGCAAGGCTCGCTGGACATGCGCAACCAACCCCGCATGATGGCCGTGGCCGCTGCGGTCATTGCCGTCAGCGGCACAGCGGTCTCCCTCATGCCCACGGTTTGGGGCGCAGCGGTTTCGCTGGCACTGTTTGCCTCTTTGGTGGCGGGCCTGAATGGCCCAACCTATGCCCTGACGCAAAGTCTGGTTCAGGTGCGCATGCGGGGCACCTCTATGTCGACCTTGGTGGTGTTGCTGAACCTGGTGGGCGTGGGTGTGGGCCCGGCGCTGGCGGGGGTGCTGAGTGACTACTTTGCGACCTCTTATGGCAACGAGTCGGTGCGCTGGGCCATGGTGTGTGTGCTGGTGCTGAACCTGCCTGCGGTGATCTTGTTTGCGCGTGCAGCCCGCTCGATCAAAGCCGACTTGGTTCGCGCACAGGGCTAAGTAAGTTAAGGGCCTTAAGAGACTTAAGGGCGACGGTGTGTGACTTGGGTGGCCATCAACACGGTGGCGTCCATGTCGCACAAATGCCCCATCGACAAAGCCACTGTCGTGGGCAAGTCGCTTGGCATTGAAGCGTGCCCTAGGGCTTCGGCATCCTTGAACCACCATTCAATAATCGCATCAAAGTCGTAACCCACCGGGCGCTCAGGCTCAACCACGTTCAAGACCACGCGGCCAGTTTGTGGCCAAGGGGTAGGCAGCTTGGACAAACCTTCTACAAATTCGGCCTGCGCCAACCCGGGCAATCGGCGCATGAAGCCGACCAACACGGCATCGCCGGGTGGCATATCGGTCAACACTTGTTCGTGCGCCACCAGGGTGAAGTCGCGCACATAACGGTCAAACACGCGGGGTTCATCGGGTCGCATGATGGCGCGTGTTTCGGGGTCGTTCCAGATGTCGGAGGCCACCCCCAGATCGCGCAGTTGCA
>CAMDXR010000056.1 GCA_945877725.1 Limnohabitans sp. Rim8 | reverse complement strand
ATTTCACGCCCAATGGCCGACCCGACGGTGCGTACCGCGCTCTTAACGACCATCTGGGCCACCCCATCTCGTTGACCGCCGCGAGGGCCGGTTGAGCCAAAGAAAAGATCGGACAAACTGCCCATCAGCCCGCCGTTTTGAGCGGCAGTCTCGCTGGCTTGGCCGGGCAATGAAGTGTTGTTTTCGGGGTTTTGAGGGCTTTGGCCCTTGATTTTTTCAAAGGCCGATTCTCGGTCTTGTGTGGTTTCATAAACACCGGCCACCAAAGACCCCTGAATCAAGGCTTGTCTTTGAGTCGCGGTAATAGGCCCCAACTGACTGGCCGGGGGCATGACATACACCCGCTCGGTCTCGCAGGGGCGACCTTTGGCATCCAAGAAGCTCACCAGAGCCTCGCCTACAGCCAGTTCGGTGATGGCTGCCTCGATGTCTAGCCCAGCCTTTGGACGCATGGTTTGGGCGGTTGCAGCCACGGCCTTTTGGTCGCGGGGCGTGTAGGCGCGCAAAGCGTGCTGCACCCGGTTACCCAATTGGCCCAGCACGCTGTCCGGGATGTCTAAGGGGTTTTGGGTGACGAAATAAACCCCGACCCCTTTTGATCGGACCAAGCGGACCACCAATTCAATGCGTTCGACCAGTGCCGCAGGGGCGTCTTTGAACAGCAAATGGGCTTCGTCAAAGAAAAATACCAATTTGGGCTTTTCCGGATCGCCAATTTCGGGCAAAACTTCAAACAATTCCGACAGCATCCACAACAAGAAAGTGGCATACAAACGAGGCGAATTCATCAATTTGTCAGCCGTCAGGATGTTCACTACCCCCTGACCTTGGCCATTGGTTTGCATGAAGTCTTCGATGTTCAGCATGGGTTCGCCAAAGAACTTGTTGCCCCCTTCGCTTTCGATTTGCATCAAACCCCGTTGAATGGCCCCAATGCTGGCGGCGCTGATGTTGCCGTATTCAGTGGTGAAGTTTTTTGCGTTGTCTCCCACATACTGCAGCATCGCCCGAAGGTCTTTCATGTCCAGCAGCAGCAAGCCGTGGTCATCTGCAATTTTGAAAATCAGATTCAAGACGCCCGCCTGGGTTTCGTTCAGGCCCAACATGCGGGTTAGCAAAAGGGGACCCATGTCCGAGATGGTGGCGCGCACCGGATGCCCTTGTTCACCGAAAACGTCCCACAGTGCGGTGGGGCAAGCCAAAGGCTCAGGCAAATCAATCTGTCGCTCTTTCAGGGTGGCTGCTAATTTCTCCCCGATTTTGCCGGCCTGACTGATGCCGCTCAGGTCGCCTTTCACATCGGCCATGAAAACGGGAACCCCCCTGCGCGAGAAGCTTTCGGCCAGGGTCTGCAGGGTCACAGTTTTACCTGTGCCGGTCGCCCCGGTGATCAGACCGTGGCGATTCGCCAAGCCTGGCAGCAAGTGGCACAGGGCTTGTGAATTTTTTGCAATCAGCATGGGTTCGGTCATTTTGTGATCTCCGTCTCGTGAAAAGTAAAATTCAGCCTCTAGGTTAAATCAACATTCAAGGAATTCCAGATGGCTGGCCACAGTAAATGGGCAAATATTCAGCACCGTAAGGGGCGGCAGGACGAGAAACGGCAGCGCATCTGGACCCGCGTGGTGCGGGAAATCATGGTCGCAGCCCGAACAGGGGGGGGCGATGTGAGCGCCAATCCCCGTTTGCGACTGGCCATAGAAAAAGCCAAGGCGGCCAACATGCCAGCGGACACCATCAAACGTAATGTGGACAAAGCCACCGGCAACCTGGAAGGCGTGAGTTATGAGGAAATACGTTACGAAGGCTATGGCATTGGCGGTGCAGCGATCATTTTGGACACCATGACCGACAACCGAGTCCGCACTGTGGCAGAAGTTCGGCACGCGCTCAGCAAGCATGGGGGCAACCTGGGCACTGAAGGTTCGGTGGCGTTTCAGTTCAAACATTGCGGTCAGTTGATATTTGCCCCCGGCACGTCGGAAGATCGGGTGATGGACATCGCCCTTGAGGCAGGGGCCGAGGACGTGATCACAGACGAGGAGGGGGCAATTGAGGTCTTGACGTCACCTGCGGATTTTGAGGCCGTTAAAAACGCCCTCCAAGCGGCGGGTTTAGTGCCCGAGTTGGCCGAAGTCACCTGGCGTGCTGAAAATTCGGTGTCACTAAAAGGTGAAGAATCGTCAAAAATGCAAAAATTATTGGATATATTGGAAGACTTGGACGATGTTCAAAACGTGTTTCATAACGCCGAGTTGGAAGATTAAGGAAGTTTGATGAAAGTATTGGTCGTTGGAAGAGGCGGACGTGAACACGCCATGGCTTGGAAGTTGGCGCAATCGCAGCGAATTCAGCAAGTTTTTGTAGCCCCCGGTAATGGGGGTACAGCCAAAGACCCTGACCTGATCAACGTCCCCATCACCGATTTGACGCATTTGCGGCAATGGGCTTTGGACAACAACATTGGCTTGACGCTGGTTGGGCCCGAGGCGCCCTTGGCCGCTGGCATCGTGGACGATTTCCGGGCGCACGGCTTGCGCATTTTTGGCCCCACCCAGGCGGCTGCCCAGTTAGAAAGTTCCAAAGCCTTTTCCAAGGCTTTCATGCAACGCCACGGGATTCCCACCGCCGAGTTCGAAACCTTCACCGATGCGGCCTTGGCCCATGCTTATGTAGACCGCAAGGGCGCGCCCATTGTGGTGAAGGCCGATGGCTTGGCCGCCGGAAAAGGCGTGGTGGTGGCCATGACCTTGGCCGAGGCACATGACGCCGTCGACTTCATGCTGCTGGACAACGCCCTGGGTGTGGCCCACAACGAGGGCGGTGCACGGGTGGTGATTGAGGAGTTTTTGCTAGGCGAGGAGGCCAGTTTCATGGTTTTGTGCGATGGCAAAAACGTCACCGCACTGGCCACAAGCCAAGACCATAAACGCCTGATGGATGGCGACCAAGGGCCCAATACCGGCGGCATGGGGGCTTATTCGCCCGCGCCGATCGTCACTGCAGAGGTGCATGCTCGCGCCATGCGTGAGGTGATCTTGCCGACTGTCAAGGGCATGGAAAAGGACGGCATCATCTACACCGGTTTTTTGTACGCAGGCTTGATGATTGACCCGCAAGGCCGAGTCAAAACCCTGGAGTTCAATTGCCGCATGGGCGACCCTGAAACCCAGCCCATCCTGATGCGCCTCAAAACCGATCTGTTCGAGGTGCTTTTGGCGGCCACCTCTGAAGGCCTTGAGCATCTGCAACTCGAATGGGATCGACGCGTGGCCCTGGGTGTGGTCATGGCGGCAGCCGGTTACCCCATGAATCCGCGCAAGGGAGATGTCATTCAGGGTTTGCCAAAAGACCAAGACGATGCCATGGTGTTCCACGCGGGCACCACCGAGCAGGAGGGGCAGACTTTGACCTCTGGAGGCCGGGTTTTGTGTGTCACCGCCTTGGCCGATTCAGTGCGTCAAGCACAGCAAAAAGCCTATCAAACCGCCAGCACCATCGGTTTTGCTGGCATGCAAATGCGAACTGACATTGGCTTCCGGGCCATTAAATCTGCCGCCTGAAGGGCCCCGCATCCATGACAAAGCCTGCACGCCACCCGATCAACTTCAAGGGCTCACGTCTGGCGCGATGGGCATTGCGGGCCTTGGGTTGGCGTGTCGAATTTGACGGATTTCCCAAACTTCAGGGCGTGGCCATTGTTTATCCGCACACCAGCAATTGGGATTTTTTGATCGGTATTTTGGCCAAATGGTCATTGGGTATTCCTGCCCATTTTTGGGGCAAGGACTCTTTGTTCAAGTTCCCCCTGATCGGGGCCTGGATGCGATGGGTCGGAGGCATCCCCATAGACCGCAGTTCCTCCAGGGGCGTGGTCGGTCAAATGGTGCATCTGTTTGACCAACACAAACAAAATGAACAGTTGCTTTGGCTGGGTTTGGCCCCTGAGGGCACGCGCAGTCACACCCCGGGTTGGCGCAGCGGGTATTACCAGTTGGCCGTGGCCGCCAAGGTGCCTTTGGCTTTGGTCAAACTCGATTGGGGCAAGCGCTGTTTCAGTGTGGTAGATTTTTATGACCTGACCGGCCAAGTGGATGAAGATTACGCCCACATGGCCCAGGTATTTGAAGGGGTAGAGGGCTTTCATGTGGCTCAAATGGGGCCAATCACGCCCTGGAGCCCCACACCCCCTGCCTCTGGCCCCGCCCCCAGTTCTAATTGACTGAGCATTGCACCCAAAATCCCATGAGCACTACTTTTGAAATTGGCAAGGTAAAAAGTGACCTGATCGACTTGCAGGCGCGCATCACCAAGGCCTTGACCGACATGGATGGCACCCCGTTTCTGGTGGACGCCTGGGAAAAAGAACCCGGCGAAAAGCTCCAGGGCACGGGGATTACCCAGATTCTTGAGGGAGGGCCTGTTTTTGAGCGCGCAGGCTGTGGTTTTTCACACGTCACCGGACCGCAGTTGCCCCCATCCGCCACCCAGCATCGACCCGAGTTGGCGGGCTCTGCATTCGAAGCCATGGGGCTTTCATTGGTGTTTCACCCGCGTAACCCCTACGTCCCCACCGTTCACATGAATGTCCGCATGATCGCGGCCAAACCCGAAGGCAAAGCGCCCGTGGCCTGGTTCGGGGGCGGTATGGACCTCACGCCGTATTATGGTTTTGACGAAGATGCAGCGCACTTTCACCGCAGCTGTCGCGACACCCTGGCCCCCTTTGGGGAGGGCTTGTACCCGCGCTTCAAAAGCTGGTGCGACACTTATTTTTGCAACAAACACCGCCAGGAACAGCGTGGGGTGGGCGGCATTTTCTTTGATGATTTTTCCGAGTTGGGCATGAACCAGAGCTATGCCATGCTGAAAAGCGTCGGCAATTCTTTGTTGAACGCCTATTTGCCCATCGTTTTACGTCGCAAAGACATGCCCTATGGCGAACGTGAACGTGATTTTCAGCTGTATCGCAGGGGCCGTTACGTTGAATTCAACTTGGTTTGGGATCGGGGCACCCACTTTGGCTTGCAATCCGGGGGCCGAACCGAGTCCATTTTGTTGTCAATGCCGCCTGAAGTGCGCTGGAGCTACCAACGAAAAGACGAAGCAGGCTCGCCGGAAGAGCGGCTGTTGAGCCACTTTTTGGTCCCCAAGGACTGGATTTGACCCCTGTAGAACCCATTTTGCGACTCGGTGTTTTTGGCGGCGCTTTTGATCCGCCACACCAGGCGCATGTGGCCTTGGTGCAGGCGGCCATTCACCAGTTGAAGCTGGACCAAGTCCGTGTTTTACCGACCGGACAGGCCTGGCACAAAAGCCGGCATTTGAGCGAAGCGAAGCACCGACTGCTAATGACCCAGTTGGCCTACCATCACTTGCCTCAGGTGGTGGCAGACGAACGAGAGATCAACCGAGTCGGACCCAGTTACACCGTGGACACTTTGCATGAGTTGCAAGCCCAGTTTCCTCAAGCAGAACTGGTTTTGTTGCTCGGCGATGACCAAAGGCGGTCTTTGCCCTCTTGGCACCAGATCGATGAAATTGCCCGCATCGCTATAATCTGCGCCGCAGGCCGTGACAGGTCAGTACGTGCCTGGAATGAAGATTCTGGTTCGTTGCTGGCAGATTCCCCCCTTCATGACAAGCTGCAAGCGCGCATTCTGACTCTGGACATGCCGTTGATGCCTCACAGTGCCACGGATATCCGTGAGCTGGTGGCCACAGAGCAGGCCATCACTGGTCTGGTCCCCCCCGCTGTTGAGCGCTATATTCTCGAAAACCACCTTTACAGGCCCCATTGATGACCGAAACCGCTGCAAAAAAAGACATTCAAAAACTCCAGCGTGCCATTGTTGACGCCCTCGAGGACGTCAAGGCCCAGGAGATCCAGGTGTTTGACACGGAGCACCTGTCCTCTTTGTTTGAGCGGGTCATCATTGCTTCGGGGACCTCGAACCGACAGACCAAAGCCCTGGCCTCGAGTGTGCGAAACAAAGTGCGTGACGCCGGATTTGGCAAGCCTCGCATGGAGGGTGAAGACAACGGCGAGTGGATCATTGTGGACTGCGGTCAAGCGGTGGTGCACATCATGCAACCGACCATTCGCACCTATTACAACTTAGAAGAAATTTGGGGCGGTACGCCCGTGCGCCTGAAGTTCGGTGCGCCCAAACCGGCTGCAACCGCCGAAGTGAAAGGCCATATCCGCAACTCTGTGGCCAAAAAAGCGACGGGCAAAACTGCCGCAAGCCCTAAGTCGGCTGCCAAGCCCGCTGCAAAATCCAAGGTTGCCCTGAAAGCGCCTGTTAAGGCAGTGAAAACAGCGGCCAAAACAACGGCCAAAACAGCTGCAAAAACAGCCGCCAAGGCCCCAGCAAAATCGGCCATCAAGACGAGCGTCAAAACCGCTGCCAAGTCGGCCAGCAAACCCACAGTCAAAACGGTGGGCAAGCCAAAGGCCCCAACGCCCGCTAAAACGCCAGCCAAAAAAGCGCCCGTGCGCAAGGCTGTGCAAGCCCCATCGCGTCGCAAAACCGATTGATTTTTCATGAAGTTGCTGATCGTTGCGGTCGGCCTCAGAGTGCCTGACTGGGCTCAAACAGCCTGGGACGATTACGCCAAACGCTTCCCGCCCGAGCTCAAAGTTGAGCTCAAGGCGGTGAAAACCGAACCGCGTGGCTCCAAAACACTGCCGAACCTGTATGCGGCCGAGCGTCAGCGGATTGAGGCCGCCATCCCTCGGGGGACCCGAATCGTGGTGCTCGACGAGCGGGGCACATCGCTCTCGACCCAAGCACTGGCCGCGCGCCTGACCCAGTGGCAGTTAGGCGGGGATGATGTGGCCCTGGTGATTGGGGGGCCCGATGGATTGGAGCCCGAATTCAGGCAGTCTGCGCATGAGCGCATCCGCTTGTCCGACTTGACCTTGCCTCACGCCATGGCCAGGGTGCTGTTGATAGAACAGCTTTACCGGGCCTGGTCCATCAATGCCAACCACCCTTATCACCGCGAATGAGCGACTTCATTTACCTCGCATCCCAGAGCCCACGGCGAAGCCAATTGCTGGACCAAATTGGCGTGGCGCACACCCTTTTGTTGCCAGACCCTGCTGAAGACGCGGAGTCTTTGGAGGCCATCCGTGGAGCCGAAGCGCCTGCCCGTTATGTGGCCAGGGTGACCGGCCTGAAGCTTGATGCCGCGGTGCATCGCCTCAAGCGCCTGGGTTTGCCGATGGCCCCCGTGCTCTGTGCGGACACCACGGTTTGCTTGGGCCGTGACATTTTGGGTAAACCACGGGATACCCAAGACGCTTGTCACATCTTGCAACGCTTAGCAGGTCAAACGCATCGGGTTTTAACGGCGGTGGCCTTGCAAAAAGGGCGCAAAAGAGTCTCTGCGGTGTCTGAGTCGTGGGTTCGTTTTGCACCCATGAGCACGGCCCAAATCCAAGCTTATGTGGCCACTGGCGAGGCCATGGGCAAAGCGGGGGCTTACGGCGTACAAGGACGGGCTGCTGCCCATATTGAACAGATACGCGGCAGTTATTCAGGCATCATGGGACTGCCTCTTTTCGAGACTGCCCGTTTGCTGCGAACTTTTGGGGTTCGCTGCTAGGCGGATTTTGGGCGCGGTCATGCGCAGTTCCCGTTCTTTACCAGATCACAGTCATGCAACAAGATATTTTGGTGAATTGGTCACCCCAGGAAACCCGGGTCGCGGTGGTTGAATTCGGTGCTGTGCAAGAGTTGCATGTCGAACGCACCTTGGAGCGGGGTCTGGTGGGCAACGTGTATCTGGGCAAGGTGGCCCGGGTTTTGCCCGGCATGCAATCGGCTTTCATTGACATTGGGCTCGACAAAGCGGCTTTTTTGCATGTCGCCGATGTGTGGCAAAAACACGCCGAAGGTGATGCGGCTGCGGCCCGAACGGGGCAACCCCTGGTCCCTATCGAAAAACAAGTGTTTGAGGGCCGCGCCATCATGGTGCAAGTTATCAAGGATCCCATGGGCACCAAGGGGGCCCGCTTGTCCACACAAATCAGCATTGCGGGACGACATCTGGTCTTTTTGCCGCAAGACGACCACATTGGGGTCTCGCAAAAAATCCCACCCGATCAGCGTGATGCCCTCAGGCAGAGGGTTCAGTCCTTGGTGGGTTCGGCCGGGGGCGGCTTTATTTTGCGAACCAATGCGGAAGATTCAAGCGACGAAGAGCTTCAGGAGGACATCGCTTATTTGCGCAAAACCTGGGCCCGAATCCGTGAAGCAGCCAACCGCTTGCCACCTGCCTCCTTGCTCCATCAGGATTTGACTTTGCTGCAAAGAGTTTTGCGCGATCTGGTGGGTGAGGCTACCCAAAGTATCCGAATTGACTCACAGGAACAATTTGCCCAGTTGATGGCTTTTGGCCGCGAGTTCATGCCCAAGGCGGCCGAACGCTTGCAGCATTACAAGGGCGAAAGACCGATTTTTGATTTGTACGCCATTGACGAGGAGGTGGCCAAGGCGCTGGGCCGCCGGGTAGACCTCAAATCCGGTGGCTACCTCATCATTGACCAGACCGAGGCCCTCACCACGGTCGATGTGAATACGGGTGGTTATGTGGGCACCCGCAATTTTGAAGACACGATATTCAAGACCAATCTGGAAGCCGCCCAAGCCATTGCAAGGCAATTGCGTTTGCGCAATTTGGGCGGTATTGTCATTGCCGACTTCATCGACATGTCGCGCACCGACCATCAAGAGGCGGTGTTGGCCGAGTTTCGCAAGCAATTGGCGCGCGACCGCGTCAAGACCATGGCTGGGGGCTTTTCCTCTTTGGGCTTGCTGGAGATGACGCGAAAGCGAACGCGTGAATCCTTGGCACACATGCTTTGCGAGCCATGCCCGAGTTGCCAAGGCAAGGGCATCGTCAAGACGCCACGTTCAGTGGTCTATGACATTCTTCGGGAAATTTTGCGTGAAGCCCGTCAGTTCAACCCCCGTGAGTTCCGGGTGGTGGCCGCTGCGCCAGTCATTGATTTGTTACTGGACGAGGAAAGTCAGCATCTGGCCGGTTTATCGGACTTCATTGCCAAGCCTATTTCTTTGCAAGTAGAGCCGGCCATGGGGCCAGAGCAATACGACATTGTTTTGCTTTGACAAGTTGGGTTGTTTAGGCAGATTCCACCTGCCACTCGCCCCGGTGGTGCAGGCGGGCATAAGCCCCCCCCGAGGCCAACAACACGCCGGGGCTGCCTTCTTCCACAATCTGCCCTTGCTCCATGACAACGACACGGTCGGCATGTTCTATGGTGGACAGGCGGTGGGCCACGATCAGGGTCGTTCTGCCGTGCATGAGACGCTGTAACGCCTCTTGAACCAGGCGCTCGGACTCATTGTCCAATGCAGAGGTCGCTTCATCCAGGATCAAGATGGGGGCATCTTTATAAAGCGCCCGGGCAATCGCCAGGCGCTGACGCTGGCCGCCAGAAAGCTGGCTTGCGTTGTGACCCAATGCGGTGTCCATGCCCTGTGGCAATTGCGAAACATGGCCCCAAAGATTGGCGGCTTCAAGGCAAGCCTGGATGCGATCTTTGTTGAAGTCATGCCCCAAACAAACGTTGGCCGCCAAGGTGTCATTGAGCATGATCACGTCTTGGCTGACCATGGCGATTTGTTCACGCAAGCTCGCCAAAGTCCAATCCTGAATTGGGACACCGTCGATGCTCACCTCGCCCGAATTGGCCTCAACAAAGCGGGGCAAAAGTTGAATCAGGGTTGTTTTACCAGCCCCCGATGTCCCCACCAAGGCCACGGTTTCGCCTGGCTTAACTGACAGGCTGACGCCAGCCAAGGCGGGCGGGCTGTCCGGTGAGAACTTCAGATGCACATCGCGCCATGCCACCGCTCCCTGGGCCCGGCGGACTGCGTAGCTGCCTTGCGTCTCTTCTTTGGCTTCTTCGAGCAAAGCCAGGCCTCTTTCAAGTGCGGCCAGACCGCGGGTGATGGGGTTGGAAATTTCTGTCAAACGTTTAATCGGGGCAATCAGCATCAACATGGCGGTGATAAAAGCCACAAAGCCCCCCACCGTGGCCCCTGAACTGCCACTTTGGCTTTGGTACAGCGCAATCACCAGCACCATCGACAAGGAGCAAGCCGCCATCAATTGTGTCAAGGGCGTCATCGCTGCAGCAGACACCGTGGTTTTAAGGGCCAGACGACGCAGCACTTGGGCCAATTTGCCAAATCGCTCCATTTGGTGTTTTTGCCCCCCTTGCAAACGCACAACCCGGTGCGCCAGCACATTTTCTTCCACCACATAGGCCAGGTCATCGGTGGCACTTTGGCTGGATTTGGTCAGCTTGTAGAGACGCCGTGAGAGCACTTTCATGATCCAATTCATGCCCGGTGCCACAGTAAAAACCACCAAGGTCAGTTGCCAATTCAGCCACATCAAATAGGTCAATAATGCGATCAAGGTGAACCCGTCTCTGGCCAAAGCGATCACAGCGGAGACCAATTGGGCCGCTCCGGTCTGAACCTCGTAGACGATGGTGTTGGACAGTGCACTGGCCGATTGCCTTGAAAACAAGGACAAATCCGCTTTCATGAGTTGTGCAAAAAGTTGGGATCTGAGTTTTTCCATCCCGTCGTTGGTCAAGCGTGACAAAGCGTATTGCGCGACAAAGTTGGCGCCGCCACGAACGGCGAAAAGACCGATCACTGCGGCGGGAATCGCCCACAAAGGCAGTTTGTTTTCGGCAAAACCTTTGTCCAGAAGGGGCTGAAACAAAGCCGGAATCATGGGTTCGGTCAAGGCGGCCACCACAGATGCCAGCATGGCCACGGCCCAAATTCCCCGCTGAATGCCAAAATAGGGGGCCAGTCGCCGTAATCGGCTGCGAATACTCGGAGTAGGCAAGGGGGGCTTTGGGCTCATGGCCTTGATTGTAAGTAAGGGCACAGTCCTAGGGCTTAAATGTCATTTCTACAGTGTACGATCACGCTTTCTGTGTTTTGAATGGTTGACACACCGCCATGAAGCTTGTTTTTTTACGTATGGGTCTGCTGCAATCCTTGTTCAAACTGATACTTTTGGTATTGGTCGTGACACCGACTTGGGCACAGTTCCGAGTGGAAGTGACGGGCGTTGGGACAACACAATTGCCAGTCGTCATTGCGCCTTTCAAAGGTGAATCGACTGCGCCACAAAAACTGGCCAACATCATTCAAGCCGATCTGGAGCGCAGTGGACAGTTCAAAAGTCTGCCATCGGACAGCGCTTTGATGGACGAAATAAGCCGTCCTGACTTCTCCCCTTGGCGTCAACTGTCAGCCGAAGCTTTGTTGGCGGGTTCTGTCACCCGCCTAGCAGATGGCCGATATGACGTGCGTGCACGCCTATGGGATGTGGTCAAAGGTCAAGAAAAGGGCGATTTCAGGGACACCGTCGCGGCTGCCGATTTGCGAATCTCCGCGCACCGTGTCGCCGATTGGGTTTTTCAGCAGTTAACGGGTACCCCGGGTGCCTTTGCCTCGCGCATCACTTACGTCACCAAAACGGGGGGGCGTTACCTTTTGTGGATTGCCGATTCGGACGGTGAAAACGCCAAATCCGCTTTGAGCAGTCCAGAGCCGATCATTTCGCCTTCTTGGTCGCCCTCGGGCACGCATTTGGCTTACGTCTCCTTTGAGTTGCGCAAACCCGTGGTGTACGTCCACGAACTGGCCACCGGTCAGCGTCGAGCGGTGGCCAATTTCAAGGGCTCCAACAGTGCGCCTGCTTGGTCTGCCGATGGCAATTTCCTGGCCGCCACGCTCAGCCGGGACAGTGGCTCCCAGCTCTACAAAATAGACTTGAGCGGGGGTGAGCCCCAGCGCTTAACGCAGGGCGGCAGCATCAGCACCGAACCCGCCTTTTCACCCGATGGCAGTGCTTTGTTTTTTGTCAGCGACCGGGGCGGCAGCCCCCAGATTTACCGCATGCCTGCACGCGGCGGACCGGCAGAGCGGGTGACTTTTGCGGGTACTTACAACATATCGCCAGCAATCAGTCCTGACGGTCGTTGGATGGCCTATGTTTCGCGTGTCGGTGGTGCATTTCGGCTGCACATGATGGAGTTGGCCACAGGGCAGGTGACGGCTCTGACGGATACATCGGCTGACGAACGACCCAGTTTTGCCCCCAATAGCCGGTTGCTGTTGTATACCAGCGTCTTTCAGGGCCGTGAGTCTTTGATGACCACCACCCTCGATGGGCGCATTAAAGCCCGACTGACCGGGCAGAGCGGCGATATCCGGGAACCCCATTGGGGCCCCATGCGCAAGTGATTTTTGAGTTTCTTTTTTAATTGACAAGGGTATAAAACATGACCAAAAAATTTTTCACCAGCCTGCTGTTTATCGCACTTTTGGCAGGTTGCGCATCCGGTGTGAAGTTGGACGATGTGCCGGTCGAAGACAAAACGGCTACATCTTCGGGTGCAAGCACACAAGTCATTCGCGCTGAGCCGAGCGCCGTGCAAAGCGGTGTGTCGGGGGCCGTCGTGGTCGAAAAATCTGCTTCCGGCATCGGGCCTGCAGGCGTGGCACATG
>CAMDXR010000055.1 GCA_945877725.1 Limnohabitans sp. Rim8 | reverse complement strand
GCTTTTGAGCAGCTGGGCGGTGCCGATGCGGCGCTGGAAATGTCGGCTGCTTATGCCCGCGAGCGCAAAGCTTTTGGTCGCGTCATTGGTTCTTACCAGGGCATCAAGCACAAACTGGCCGACATTTACACCCAAAACCAATTGGCGCGCGCCCATTGCTTGTACGGCGCATGGGCCTTGACCGCCGATGCCGCCAGCCCCACGGGCGCACCCGAGCTGGCGCTGGCCGCCGCCAGTGCCCGTGTGGCCGCCACCGAGGCTTACAGCCTGGCGGCACAAGAAAACATTCAGGTGCATGGCGGCATGGGCTACACCTGGGAGCTGGACTGCCACTTGCATTACCGCCGTGCGCGTCAATTTGCCGTGCAGTTGGGCAGCGTACATGCCTGGCGCGAAACCATTGCCGCCGAACTCGAAACTCGGCTCGACACCCCGGCCGTTGCCGTGCAACGCGGACCGGTGTTGCCCGGTTCGATGGACTTCGACGACTCGCCCGAAGAAGCGGCCTTTCGCCTCGAATGCCGCACATGGCTCGATGCCCACGCCACGCTCAAGGCGCGAAACGATGATTTTTTTGGCCCCGATCTCAGCCCAGCTGCCCGCATGCAAGCCGCTCGCGACTGGCAAGCCCGCAAGGCAGCCGCTGGCTTTGGTGCCATCACTTGGCCCCCAGCGTTGGGGGGTAAGGGCGGTACACCCATGCAAGAGCTGATCTGGCGACAAGAAGAGGGCCGTTACAACGTGCCCACCAGCTTCTTCAATGTCAGCTTGGGCATGGTCATCCCCTCGGTCATGGCGCACGCCAGCGACGCGGTGCGTGCCGCGCACATTGCCCCCGCCCTCACGGGCCAGCACTTGTGGTGCCAGTTGCTCAGTGAGCCGGGTGCCGGTTCTGATTTGGGCATGGTTCGCACCCGTGCCGAGCGCTGTACCGATGGCCGTGAAGGCTGGTTGCTGAATGGTCAAAAGGTCTGGACCTCGCTGGCCCAGTTTGCTCAATATGGTTTGGTCTTGGCCCGCACCGACCCTGCGCTGCCCAAATTCGATGGCTTGTCCACCTTCTTCATTGAAATGAACAGCCCAGGGGTGACGGTGCGCCCGATCCGGCAGGCCGGGGGTGAGTCGGAGTTCAATGAGGTCTTTTTTGAAGATGTCTTTGTGCCCGACAGCCAATTGGTCGGCAAAGTAGGTGGCGGCTGGAAAGTCACGCTCACGGGGCTCATGAGCGAGCGCTTGTCGATTGGGGGCGTCATGCCCGCCGAGTTGTGGCGCACCTTGGCCGAACTGCTGCGCGAAGCCCGCTTTTTGGGGCAAAGCGCCCTGCGCGATGGCCGCATGCGCACGCGCTTGGCCGATCTGTATTTGAACGCCCAAGCCCTTTGGTTGCTGCAATGCCGGGGCCTGACGGCACTCAGCAAAGGCCGCCAGCCGGGCCCTGAAATGAGTGGTGCCAAAAACGTGGCCGCTCAAACGCTGCAAAACTTCAGTTACTTCGCCATGGATTTGCTGGGCGAACGCGGCGTCTTGGCCGCCAGCGAGTTGGGCGAACGCTTTGCACTGGTGCAGCGCCTGTGGTTTGGCTCAGCCGGTATGCGCATTGCGGGTGGCACCGACGAGATTGTGAAAAACAGCATTGGTGAGCGTGTGCTGGGCCTGGCCCCCGAGCCACGCACCGACAAAGGCGTACCGTTTAACCAACTGGAGCGCTGAACCTAAGCCGGTTGGCGCTGCTCAAAAAGCGTCATTAGACCCTCGGGCTGGCACTCTCAGAGTGCCAGCGCTGTGCGCATGCCTTGTTCTATGGCGCGCCGCGCATCAATTTCGGCGGCCACATCGGCCCCACCAATCACGCTGACCGGCATGCCCATGGCTTGCAGTGGGGCCAGCAATGCGCGTTCAGATTCTTGCCCCGCACAGATCACCACATGGTCAACCGGCAGGCAACGGGTTTCGCCGTCCACCTCTACATGCAAGCCCAAGTTGTCCACCCCCAGGTAGCGCACCTTGGCCCACAGGTGCACCCCGCGCCGCTCTAGGCGCGTGCGGCGTATCCAGCCCGTGGTGCGTGCCAAGCGGCGGCCTGGCTTACCGGGGCTGCGCTGTAATAGCCAGATTTCACGCCCAGGCAGTGTTGTCGCTATGTTCTTGTCCGTTTTCGCTAGGGTCAGTCCACCGCGTCCGGACAGCGCACGGTCAATGCCCCATTCGTCTAAATAGCTTGTCAGTGGGTCGGTTCCCGGCGGGTGCCAGGGTTCGCTCAGCAGCTCGGCCACATCAAAACCAATGCCCCCTGCGCCCACAATCGCTACCCGTGGGCCCAGAACCTCGGGCTGCCGAATCGCGTCCATGTAGTTCACCACTTTGGCGTGCTTCAGTCCCGCCAACTCGGGCTGGCGAGGCGTGACGCCGGTGGCCAGCACCACATGGTCAAAGCCCGACAGGTCTTGGGGGCGCACCCGCAAGCCCAGTTGCAGTTGCACACCCCGTTGCGTGATCAGGCGCTGGTAATACCGCAGCGTCTCGCTGAACTCCTCTTTGCCCGGAATGCGCCGAGCCAGATCAAACTGCCCCCCAATGTGGTTTGCCGCGTCAAACAGCGTGACCGCGTGCCCCCGCCCGGCGGCTTCTGTGGCGCAGGCCAGCCCGGCAGGCCCTGCCCCCACCACGGCCACGCGCAGCGGTTGACCCTTGGCATTCGGTGTTTCAGGCCACTCGGTTTCGTGGCAAGCCCGGGGATTCACCAGGCAGCTCACGGCCTGCTGCGCAAACACTTGGTCCAGGCAAGCCTGGTTGCAGGCGATGCAGGTGTTGATGTCTTGTGCCCGACCCTCGGCCGCTTTGCGCACAAAGTCGGCATCGGCCAAAAAGGGGCGCGCCATCGACACCATGTCGGCATCGCCGCGCGCCAGCAGGGCTTCGGCCACATCGGGCATGTTGATTCGGTTGCTGGTGATCACCGGCACCGTCACCACCTCGCGCAGCCGCCTTGTGGCCCAGCTGAAAGCGGCCCGGGGCACCAAAGTGGCCACCGTGGGCACACGCGCTTCGTGCCAACCAATGCCGGAGTTGAGCAAGGAGACCCCGGCCGCCTGCAAAGCCAGCGCCAATGCTGTGATCTCATCCCAGTCGCTGCCCTGCTCGACAAAATCGAGCAATGAAATGCGAAAGATGATCAAGAAGTCTGAACCCACCACCGCGCGCACCCGCTGCACGATGGCCAGCGCAAAGCGCCGCCGTGCCTCGGCACTGCCGCCCCAGTGGTCGTCGCGTTGGTTAGTTTGGGGTGCCAAAAACTGGTTGATCAAATAACCCTCGGAGCCCATGATCTCCACCCCGTCATAACCCGCCTGCAAGGCCAACCGTGCGCAACGTGCATAGTCGTCAATGATGTGTTCAATTTCGGCCGGGCTGAGCGCGTGCGGCAGATGCGGTGACAGCGGCGAACGCACGGCCGATGCCGAAACACCCCCCGTGGCGTAGTCGTAACGGCCCACATGCAGCATTTGCAGCGCAATGCGTCCGCCTTCGCGATGCACAGCTTCGGTCACCACCCGGTGGCGCAGGGCTTGGGCTTCGGTACACAAGGTCGAATGTTCGGCATGCGCTGACATACCTAGCGCGCTGGGGTTGATGCCAAAGCCACCCGTAACAATCAGCGCCACGCCCCCTCGCGCACGCTCAGCATAAAAAGCCGCCAACTTCTCAAAGCCGCCCGGCAGGTCTTCCAGTCCCGTGTGCATCGACCCCATCAGGATGCGGTTTTTCAGGGTCAACGCCCCGACCTTCAGTGGGGCCAGCAGGTGCGGAAACTCGCTCAAGGCATCGGGCAAGTGGTTTGGCATGGCTTCGCTGCGGTTCCGGTTGAGGGGTGGCTTGCAGCAGTTTATGGGCTAAATCTGCTGCCAGTTAACACCATTCGGGCGCTCAGCGACCGGTTGGGTGAAAGAAATTACGGCGCTTTGGCAGGCGGTTGACGCGTCACATCGTCCGGGCGCAGGCTGCCGCCCATTTGGCGGGGCGGGTATTCACGCAGGCTCAAAATATGCTCGGTCAGCAAATCCTGAATCTGCCCGCCGATCCAGGCTTTGTTCAAAGCCAGTTTGTTCGACTCGCGACCACCACGTTGCTCATAGGGGTCCATGCGCAAGTTAAAGAAAGCATAACTTTGCTTGAGAGGGTCAAAAAAACCATCACGCTCTTTCAGCAAGCCTTTCCATGGCCCCACACGAATACCCACCAGTTCACGCTCGTTGTAATAAATAAAGCTGCTGCGGGCAGATGGTTTTTTGCCCTTCCAGTGGTCCAGGTTGTCTATCCCGTCAATGCGCACTTTGTGGCTGGCTTTCAGTTGGTCTGCCGCATTGGGCACCCCGGCCGCAGATGCCAGTGTGGTGAACAAGTCGTAATGCGATTGAATGCCGTTGGAAACCGACCCAGCGGGAATGGCCGCCGGCCATCGGGCCAGCATGGGGACCCGGTAACCACCTTCCCAGGTCGATGCCTTTTCGCCCCGGAAGGGCGTCGTGCCACCATCGGGCCAAGTGAAGCTTTGGGGGCCGTTGTCCGAGGTGAACATCACGATGGTGTTCTTGGTCAAGCCCAGATCGTCCAGTTTCTTGAGCAATTGGCCAACGTGGTTGTCCAGCTCGATCATGCCGCTGCCATAAACGTCTTCTTCAGACGAATACGGCAAAGCCAAGTAACGAGACTCGGGCTTGAGGTAGGTCCAAACGTGCATCCGGGTGCTGTTGTGCCACAAGAAGAAGGGGGCCTTTTCTTTGGCCGAAGATTCGATGAACTTAAGTGAACGCGCGGTCACCTCGTCGTCCACGGTTTCCATGCGTTTTTTGGTCAGCGGGCCATCGTCGCGCGGCGGTTGGCCCGCCACCGCGTCGATCATGCCTCGGGGTTTGTACTTTTGCAGCGCTTGGGTCGGGTAGTCGCGTTGTTCGGGTTCGCCCTCGGCATTCAGGTGATAAAGGTTGCCAAAGAATTCATCGAAACCGTGGACGTGCGGCAAGTGCGCATCGCGGTCACCCAGGTGGCTTTTGCCGAAATGGGCAGTCCGGTAGCCACGGGCTTTCAGCAATTCAGCCAGGGTCGGGTCGCGTTTGTCCAGGCCAATGGGCGAGCCGGGCAGGCCCACGGTGGTCAAGCCCGTGCGAATCGGCATCTGACCTGTAATGAAGGCGGCGCGGCCCGAGGTGCAAGAGGGCTCGGCATAGTGGTCGGTGAACAGCATGCCCTCTTTGGCCAAACGGTCAATGTTGGGCGTGGGCACCATCATGCCGTGGGTGTAAATGCCCACGTTGGCCGGGCCGATGTCGTCGGCCATGATCATCACAATATTGGGTCGGTCGGCGGTTTGTGCGGCCACCACACCGCTGGCCAGAAGCAGCACGGCGGCGCTGCGGTGAAACCACCGGGAAAGTTGAAAAGTCATGGGCGTGTCTCCTGTATTTCTGGGGAGCCCTAAAGGGCTGATCACCTGTTTGCAAGACAAGTTTCGTTTGAAACCTGAAAATCCGTACCGGTGATTACCCAAATTGGGTAACGAGGTGAGCGCGCAGTGGGCGCGCACGACAGAATGAGGCTCATCGACCGAGCGCCTGGGGTGCCGGACGGACCAGAGGCGTTGCCGAAAGCCCTTTCAATCAGGAGACATTCATGACCACTCGCGCCCTGCCGGCTGCCCCGAATGCAGACCAGATAGCCGCGCATTTGCAGCGTCAACGCGCGGCCTTCATGGCCGAAGGACCGGTTTCTGCTGCGCTGCGCAAAGACAGATTGCGCCGCTGCGTTGAATTGCTCAAGCACAACAGCGACCGCATTTGCGAAGTTATCAGCGACGACTTTGGGGCCCGGCACCCGGTCAGCACGCTCATGATGGATGTACAGGCCCCCATCGAAGCCCTCAAATACGCCATCAAGCATGTGGACCAGTGGATGAGGCCCCAGCGGCGTGCAGGTTTGTTCCCCTTCAATCTGTTTGGTGCCCGTGCCGAACTGCGCTACCAGCCCAAGGGTGTGGTGGGCATTGCCGGTACTTGGAACGGTCCTTTGTTCATGATCTTTGCGCCGCTGGCTGGGGTCTTTGCGGCGGGCAATCGGGTCATGGCCAAACCCTCGGACCTCTCGCCCCACACGTCGGAGTGGCTGGCCGAGGCCGTGCCCCAGTACTTTGATCCGTTGGAGTTTTCGGTGGTCACGGGCGGGCTCGATGTGGCCCAAACCTTTACTCGGCAAGCCTTTGACCACCTGGTGTTTACCGGCAGTACCGGGGTGGCGCGCCAAATCATGCGCGATGCCGCCGACCATCTGGTGCCCTTGACCCTGGAGCTGGGGGGCAAATCGCCCACCATCGTGGGGCGCTCAGCCGACCTGGATCTGACGGTCGAAAAAATTGCCATGGGCCGGGTGCAAAACGGCGGGCAAATCTGTGTCATGCCCGACACGGTTTATCTGCCGCGTGAACGGGTGGACGAGTTCGTGGATAAGTTTCGGGCACTTTGGCTGACTTTGTTTCCTTCGGTCAGTGGCAACCCTGACATCACCAGCGTGGCCAATGACCGCCACCTGCAGCGCTTGGACGCCAAAATTGCAGAAGCGCGTGCGGCCGGTGCGCGCATCGAGACCCTGGGGCAGGTGGATCCAAGCGCCACCGACCGCCGTCGCCCCTTGCACTTGGTGCTGAACCCACCGGAGCAAACCGGCATTGCGCGCGAAGAAATCTTTGGCCCAGCCATGGCTTTGGTGGCCTACGACGACTTGTCTGAAGTGCTGGATAAAGTGAATGCCGGTGAACGCCCGCTGGCGCTCTACTATTTTGGACGCGACCGAGCCGAACAAGAGCATGTGCTGGGCCACACCTTGTCGGGGGGCGTGTGCGTGAACGATGTCATGCTGCATGTGGGCCTGAACGATGTACCCTTTGGGGGCGTCGGGGCCTCGGGCATGGGGGTTTACAACGGCCCAGAGGGCTTTGCACAATTTAGCCACTTGCGCGGGGTGTACCACGCGGGTTGGTGGGACCCGCGTCGCAAACTCGGCTTGCTGCCGCCCTACAGCAACAAGTTGCTCAAGATGATGCAAGCCACGGTTCGGCGTGCCTGAGGGCACTTTCGAGCGGTGGCCACGCATGAATTCAAGTCTGAAAACAACGGGATTCAACAAGGCATGACAGACAAGCAAACATTCGACTACATCGTCGTCGGCTCCGGATCGGCAGGGGGGCAACTGGCCGCGCGCCTGACCGAAAGCGGCCAGTACCAAGTGCTGATGCTGGAGGGGGGCGCCAGCCACAAGAACGACTTGATGGTCAGCATGCCCGCAGGCTGGGGGGCCATGACCTACAGCAAAAAGCACTCTTGGGGCCACATGACCGAGCCCGAGCGCTGGGCCGGGGGACGCCGCCTGATGATGCCGCGTGGCAAGGTGTTGGGCGGTTCATCGTCGATCAACGGCATGATTTACATCCGGGGCCACCGCCACGACTACGCCGACTGGGTAGCTGCTGGGGCCGAGGGCTGGGGCTGGAACAACCTGCTGCCCTACTTTGTGCGCACAGAAGACCAGCAACGCATTCGCAACAAATACCACGGGCAGGGTGGCCCTCTGCATGCCGCCGACCTGCCCTCGGTTCACCCCATCACGCACGCCATGATTGCTGCGGCGCAGCAAGCTGGGCTGGAGCATGTGGATGACTTCAACGACGGCACGGCCCGTGGGGTGGGCACTTTGCAGGTCAATGTGCGCCAAGGCAAACGCTCGTCCATCGCGGTCAATGCCATCGAACCCGCCATGAAGCGGGGCAATCTGAAAGTCATCACCCAAGCCATGGTGCTGCGCATCACCACCGAGCAGGGGCGCGCCACCGGGGTCGAGTTCCGCGTGGGCGACGGGCCTGTGCAATGGGCTGCTGCCCGCAGCGAGGTTTTGCTGTGTGCTGGGGCCATACATTCGCCGCAACTCTTGATGCTCTCGGGCATGGGGCCTGCAGCGCACCTGCACGACCAAGGCGTTGCCGTGGTGGCCGACCTGCCCGGCGTGGGGGCTAATTTGCAAGACCATTGCTGCGTGCCGATGTCTTGGCGTTTGCGCCGTGGGGTTGCCAGCATGAACCCCAAGTTTCAGGGCATGGGCCTGGTGGGCTCAGTGCTGCGCTACCTGTTCACGCGACAAGGCCCCATGACCAGCCCCCCGGCCGAATTTGGCGGTTACCTGAAAACCGACCCGTCCCTGCCTTACAACGATGTGCAGGTGTTTGGCCTGCCCGTGACAGGCGACCCGGATGCGCATGTCGACAAAACCCGCGCGCCCACGCCGGACCGTTTTGACGGGCTGACTCTGGCGCCGTATCAGGTGCGCCCATTCTCTAGGGGCTCCATTCGTTTGCGGTTGCCCGATATCAATGTCCACCCCGTGCTGAGGATGAACTATCTGGACGACGAGCGCGATCGCCGGGCCTTGCTGTGGGCGCTGCGTTTCTTGCGCGACATGGCCCAAAAGCCTGCGCTGGCCACGCTGATCGATGCCGAGTGTCGCCCGGGCCTTGATGTGCAAACCGATGATGAGTGGCTCAGCTGGATGGCCCCGCACCTCACCACGGGTTACCACCCTGTGGGCACTTGCCGCATGGGCCGGGCCGATGACGCCATGGCCGTGGTCACGCCGGACTTGAAAGTGCGCGGGGTGCAAGGGCTGCGCGTGATCGATGCTTCGGTCATGCCCAATGTGATTTGTGGCAACACCAACGCCACTGCCGTGGTCATTGGCGACAAAGGGGCTGACCTGGTCTTGGGCCAAGCCTTGCTGAACCCCATCGAAGACTGAAGGCGCAAGGCTTTAAACCACACCGATCGGGGGCTCCATGCTGAATGATATGAATGCCGTGTCTGCCCAACTGGAGGCTTGGCTCATGGCGCAGGGCGATCAAGGCGTTCAAGTCAAAAATTTGCAAAGCGCCTCTGGGGGGTATTCCAACATCACTTTGTTGGGCGAACTGCATCGGCCCGATCAGCCGCAAGCCCAGGGCATCGTGGTGCGCATTCAGCCCAAAGGGGCTGCGGTTTTTCCAGACTGCGATGTACAGGCCCAATACCGCACCATGCAACTGTTGAAGGGGTCCGGCCTGCCGGTGCCGCCACTATTGGGCTTGGAAATGGATGCCGACGTGTTGGGCGCGCCATTTTTCATCATGGGCCGCTTGCCAGGGCGGGTGCCCAACGAAAACCCGCTTTACCACCTGGAGGGCTGGCTTCACGATTTGCCGCCTGATCAATTGCGCCAGCACTGGTTTGCCGGGGTCGATGGCATGGCCGCACTGGCCCGGTTGGATTGGCGCGCGCTGGGTTTTTCATTCCTCATGCCCTCCTCGGGCGAGTCTGCGCTGGCCCGCCAACTCGGCGATTACCGCGACATGCTGCACTGGAGCGAAGGCTTGTCGGGGCGGCAATACCCCTTGCTCTGGCGTTGCCTGCAATGGCTGGAGGCCCATGCGCCCCGCAACGAGGCAGTCAGCCTGAGTTGGGGCGATGCCAAGCTGGGCAATTGTGTGTTCAAAGACGGCCAATTGAGCGGCATGTTGGATTGGGAGCGCCCGGCGCTGGCCAACCCGGTGGACGATTTGTCTTGGTGGCTCATGCTGGATGAATCGCTGTGCACGGGCTATGGCGTGCCGCGCTTGGCGGGCCTCCCCTCGCGCGAGGAAACCGTGGCCCATTGGGAGCGTGCCAGCGGCTTCAGTGCGCAAGACCTGCCTTATTACGACGTGTTTTCAGCGTGGCGTTTTGCCATCGTCATGACGCGCATCGGGCACATATTTACCCAGCGCGGCTGGGTTCCCCCAGAGGCCGAAATGGACCTGCGCAACGGGGGCAGCCGCCTGGTGGAGTTGCTGGCCGAGCGCCATCATTTTTAAGGAACAAAAACATGAGCAGTATCGGACCTCTGGTTCACGCCGACGAATACTTCAACCACCAAATTGTGGAGACCCACGCCAGCGTGCAGCAAAGCGACTACAACTGGACCGAAAAAGTCTGCGGTATGGTGGCCCGGCGCGATGGCAGTTTGTCGATGGGTTTTGGTTTTGGCAAATACGTCAACCGCAACGTGGTGGATGCCTATGGCGGCGTTTCGCAAGGGCTTGAACAGTGGACCCTGCGCGCCAGTCGGTCGCTGAACAGCGATGTCAACAGCCTGAATGTGGGGCCCATGCGCTACGAAATCATCGAGCCCCTGCAACAAGTTCGGGTGGTGTTGGAGGCCAACGAACACCAACCCATTGCCTACGACCTGATGTTGGAGGGCATGCTGCCCTGTGTGACCGAAGAGCGTGAAGACCGCCGCACCCTGACGGGTTATCGCCACAGCGCCAACCAGATCCGCTACCACCAGATCGGGGTGGCGCATGGTTGGATCGAGGTGGCGGGCGTTCGCCACACGGTCACGCCAGACGAATGGTTCATGACGCGTGACCACTCTTGGGGGGTACGCCCCAGCGTGGGCGTACCCATGACCGACTTGCAACCCGACCCCGTGGATGCGCACGCGCCCAAAATTTTGGCGGTCTGGAACCCTCTACTCTTTCGCAAGCCGGATGGCAGCCACTACGGCTTTCACCAGTATTACCTGCTGTATGCGGGCGAAGGTTGGCAACACGAGAAAGTGCAGGGTGGTTTCGAATTTGCCGATGGGCGACGTCAGGGCTTGCGCCGCCTCGACCCCCGGCTGCAGTTCGACCCGCGTAACAAACGCTTGCTGGGCGGCCAAGTGGGCTTTAGCTTGCCGGACGGCAGCCAGCGCGAGTTTCAGGTGAAAGTGCTGGGCAACACGGGTTTTCATTTGGGGGCGGGCTTGTACCACGGGCTCGATGGCCACTACCACGGCGAATGGCGTGGCCCCTTGTGGGTCGAGGGTGATTACTGCGCCGATTGTTCAACGCCCGAAGCCGTCGCCCGCCTGAACCAATTCAGGGACGCCCTGATAGAGGTGCATGACCCCGTGACCGGGGCCACGGGTTGGGGCAATTGCCAAACTTGGGTGGACGGCGATTGGCCCGAATTCGGGCTGCCCGCCGGGCACGCCAACCCTGCTTAAAAGGCCGTCAATGAAAACATCTGCCTATGGCTGGCGCAGTCATTACACGCTGCTGGTGCTGTTGTTTGTCTACACCATGAGCTTCATTGACCGGCAGATCATGGGCATCCTGATCCAACCGATCAAAGAGGAGTTTCAGGTCTCGGACACCGCCATGGGTTTGCTGAGTGGCTTGACCTTTGCGCTGTTTTACGGCGTGCTGGCCATTCCGTTCGGGCGCTATGCCGACCGGGCCAACCGGCGCAATTTTGTTGCTTATTGCTGCGCGGCCTGGAGCGCCATGACAGCCCTGTGCGGCATGGCCACCGGTTATTGGAGCCTGGCGCTGGCGCGAGTGGGCGTTGCCGTGGGCGAGGCTGGGGGCACCGCGCCCTCTTTGTCCATGATTGCCGACCATTACCCGCCCGAGCAACGGGGCCGTGCCATGGGGGTTTATTGGTTGGGGCCGCAGTTGGGCATTTTGTTTGGCTTGACGCTGGGGGGCTGGATCGCCCAGCACCACGGCTGGCGTGCCGCCTTTTTGTGGATGGCGGCCCCCGGTATTTTGGCCGCCTTGATGCTGCGCTACACCGCAGTGGAACCCCGTCGTGGCCTCTGGGACGGCGAAACCCCGCCGGTCAGTGGTCCCGTTGAATCACTTGGCGTCATTGTTCGCAGCCTGTGGGCATCCAAAGTGTTCATGCGCATCGGACTGGCGGGCCTGCTGATGGGCTTTACCGGCTACGGCATTGGCATCTGGACCCCTTCGTTTTTGGTGCGCTCGCACGGCATGAGCTTGCAAGGCGCAGGGGCTGTCATGGGCTTGTTGGGCGGCACTGCAGCGGCCTTGGGTGCACTGCTGGGGGGCTGGCTTTGCGACACGCTGGCCAAACGCGACCCGCGTTGGCGCATCGGCGTGCCGCTGCTGGGGTGTCTGCTGTCACTGCCCACCGGGCTGGGCTTTTACCTCATGCCCGCCGGGGATGTCTGGCACTTGGGCAGTCTGGCCATGCCCGCCGCAGTGGGTTGGTACCTCCTGTTCGGGGTCACAGCCGTTTGGTGGGTGGCCCCGGTTTATGCGGTCTTGTCGGAGCTGATTGCACCGCACCGCCGCGCCACGGCTTTGTCCATTTTCAGTTTGGGCCTGACCATGGTGGGCGGTGGTTTGGGGCCCCTGCTGGTAGGTTTGCTCAGCGATGCCCTGACCCCGTGGATGGGCACTGAAGCCCTGCGCATGTCGCTGGCCATTACCACCGGCAGTTGTTTTGCGCTGGGCATTGCCGCTTTTGCTTGGGCCATCAAGGCGTATGCGGACGAACGGCTGGGTGAACAAGGCTGAAGCGGCGGTGGCACCCCATCGTCTGACCGGACGATGCAACCGGGAAGCGAGCGTCCAAAATGCAGGGCATGACCCGCTGAACACGGCCCGTTTTATCGACCAGGATTCATTTCATGACCCAAGCCGCTCACGGATGGCGCAGCCACTACACCTTGTTTTTGCTGCTGTTTGTTTACACCATGAGTTTCATCGACCGGCAGATCATGGGCATTCTGATGGAGCC
>CAMDXR010000054.1 GCA_945877725.1 Limnohabitans sp. Rim8 | reverse complement strand
TGGGTCTGGGGGTGGCTTTTTTCTCTGCTCTGCTGGCAGCCTATGCCGCTTGGAGCCACAACTTTTGGTTGCTGGTGGCCGCCACGGTGATTGCCGGTTATTACAGCGCCAACGGCCAGTTGTACCGTTTTGCTGCAGCCGAATTGGCGGCCGATGGTTTTCGTGAAAAAGCCGTCTCGCTGGTGCTGGCAGGGGGCTTGATCGGGGCCATCGTGGGCCCCAACCTGGCCTCACGCACCCGCACGATGTACGAAACCCCATTTTTGGGCGCCTACATGGCGCTGGGCATCGTGGCTGTGCTGGCCATGGTGTGCATGGCGTTTATCCGTTTTCCGGCCGTGCCCGCCAAAAAACCCGGCGACAGTGCGGGCAGGCCCTTGTCTGAAATCATGCGCCAGCCGGTTTTCATTGTGGCGGCGGCGGCTGCGGCCCTGAGTTACGGCGTGATGAACTTGCTGATGGCAGCCACCCCGTTGGCCATGCAGGTGTGCGGTTTCAGTTTTGACGATGCTGCGCTGGTGCTCGAGTGGCACGTTATCGGCATGTTTGCCCCCGGATTTTTTACCGGCCACCTCATCAAGAGGTTTGGCACCTTGCAAATCATGGGCGTGGGGGTGGTCATCAACTTTGCGTGCATCGCCATTGCTCTGACAGGAGTCGAGTTGCACCAGTTCTTGATCGCCTTGTTTTTGCTGGGCCTGGGCTGGAACTTCTTGTTCACCGGCAGCACCACGCTGGCCATGCAAGCCTGGACGCCCGCAGAAAAAGACCGGGGTCAGGCCGCCATCAATTTCTTTGTGTTCACCACCATGGCAGTCACCTCGTTTGCCTCTGGTGCCTTGGTCACCACACAAGGCTGGACTTGGCTGAACATCGGCTCATTGTTCCCCGTGGCCCTGACCGGCGCGGCGCTGGTGTGGATGGTGCTTAAGCAGAAAAGCGTTCAAGCAACCAACGCTTGAGCGCGCTGAACACTTGGGCGCGGTAGAGGTCGTTAAAGATCTCGTGGTACATCGCCTCAAAGCACTGGGACTGCACCACCGCAGCGGGAGCGGATTGCGCAAACGCAGCGCTGGCCTGGGCGTTGACCAAACGGTCTTGCCCGGCATAAAGCAGCAAAGTGGGCACCGACCATTGCCCGGCATCCTCCAGGGTCCGGGCCCCGTTTTCCAGAATCCAAGCGGCCAGTCCGGTCGAAATACGGCGATGCACCAAGGGGTCGGCCAAATAGGCTTTCACCACCTCCGGGTCGCGTGCCACAAACTCGGCCTTCAGCCCGTTGTCTACCCGCAGGTGCGGCACCACACGCGGCAAACTGGCCAACAAGATTTTTTGCAGCAAGTTGGGAAAAGCCCCCAACGCGGGTGAAGACAGCACCGCTGCATCTACTGAACGCAGTTGTTCTGCCAAAGCCCGCGCCACCACCAACCCGCCCATGCTGTGGCCTAACAAAATAAGCGGCGACTGGGCCAATGTTGGGTTCAGCCGTGTGGCATCAATCACGCGGGCCAAGTCGGCCTGCAAACTGCCTGGGCGCAACAAATCGCCGCGCAGCCCCTCCGACTGGCCATGGCCTTGCTGGTCGTAAGCCCGAACCGCAAAACCCCAATGCCTCAGATGCGCCGCCACTTGGGCATAACGCCCAGCGTGTTCGCCCAAGCCATGCACCAAAAGCACGGTGCCCAAAGCCTGCCCCTCGGGTGCGGGCCAGTCGTACACGGCCAGCGCCCCGGCCTCACCCTCTAAACGGGAGAGGCGTGGGGACAAAACCAAAGGCGTTTTAAGTGGTGCTGAATCAGTCACGGGCGTGGCTTCCGTCAGGCGCAGGCCCAGGCATCAAGGCATGCGGGCCATCACTTCGGCCACGGCAGCGGTCAGTTTTTGGGCATAAGGCACATGCAAAAACTCGTTCGGACCGTGCGCGTTGCTCTTGGGGCCCAGCACGCCGCACACCATCATTTGTGCCTTGGGGAAACCTTGGCTCAACATGTTCATCAGCGGAATCGTGCCGCCCTGCCCGATGTAGCCGACAGACGCGCCAAAGTGCGCTTGGCTGGCGCTGTTCAGCGCCTGTTCAAACCAAGGTGAGGTGTCGGGTGCGTTCCATCCGGTGGCCCCGCCGCCTGTCTCAAAAGTCACCTTGGCCTGATACGGCGCGTTGTCCTCCAACAAGGCCTTCATTTGCTGCACGGCCTGTGCGGCGTCCACCAACGGGGGCAAGCGCAAACTCAGTTTGAAGGCGGTGTAAGGGCGCAGCACATTGCCCGCATCCTTGAGCGCCGGAAAACCCTCGGCCCCGGTCACGCTCAGCGTGGGCGTCCAGGTGCGGTTGAGCAAGGCCTGCGTTGGGTCGGTGGTGGTGGGCAGGGTGAAGGTGGTGGAGCCTCCGCAGTCGTAATGGGCCCAGGGAAAGCGCTTGTACACCTCGTCGCCCAAAATGGCTGCTGTGGCCCGGGCCTGTGCCAGGCGTTCTGCGGGCACCTCGCAATGAAAACTGGCGGGCAACAAACGTCCGGTGGCGCTGTCCTCTAGCCGGTCAAGCACCTGCCGCATGATGCGAAAGCTCGAGGGCACCAGCCCCGAGGCATCGCCCGAATGAATGCCCTCGGTCAGCACCTCCACCTTGAGTGTGCCGCTGGCCATGCCGCGCAAACTGGTGGTCAGCCACAACTGGTCGTAATTGCCCGCGCCACTGTCCAGGCAAATCACCAAACCCACATCACCCAGCCGGGTGCGCAAGGCGTCCACATAGGGCAGCAAATCGTAAGAGCCCGATTCTTCGCAGGTCTCGATCAAGCCCACGATGCGCGGATGCGGCGTTTTTTGGCTTTTCAGGGCTTGCACCGCAGCCACACTGGCGTACACCGCATAACCATCGTCGGCACTGCCCCGGCCATACAACTTGCCGTTTTCTAGCACCGGGGTCCACGGCCCCAAGTCATTGCGCCAGCCGCTGAACTCGGGCTGCTTGTCCATGTGGCCGTACATCAGCACCGTTTGGCCACTGCCCTCGGTGGCGGCGCGTGTGGCGGGCACTTCAAAAAACATGACCGGCGTGCGTCCCGGCAGGCGAATGATCTCCAGTTGCAGACCCTCCACCTTTTGCGCCTCGACCCATTCTGCGGCGCGGCGCAGCACGGTCTCGATGTGCCCATGCGCGGCCCAGTCGGCATCAAAGGCAGGCGATTTGGCGGGCACCTCGATGTACTGTTTCAGTTCCGGCAGGATGCTGCGCTCCCAAGCCTGGCTGACTTCGGCCAGCGCTTGTGCGCTGTCCAGATGATCAGCGGGCATTTCTCGGTGCAAAGGGGCGTTCATGGGCGGGACTCCTGTGGGGGCGCAAAAGAAAATACTTTAGCGGTTTTGTGCAGAGGGTGCCAAGGGGGCCAAGGGTTCCACCCACTGCCGTGTCTCTGGCGGCAACGCTGACGACACAAAACGTTGGTAAATTGATGGAACTGCAGACCTCTGCCGCCAACAGAGTCTGCCCCAGCGACATCCAAAAACCGATAATCCCGTGCTGCGAGAGATAAAAATGGACCTCAAAAACACGCCCAATCCCAGCCTGTATTTGTTTGAAAAGTTCGATGTGGGCGTCATCCATCTGGATGCGCAGCGCAAAGTGCTGGCCATGAACGACTTTGCCCGCAAGGTGTTGCCGGTCAGTGAAAAGCAGCCCTTTGACAAACTGGTGACCTCCTTCCACCCGTCCCGCTCCCAGCCCAAGGTCAATTTTTTGCTCGACGAAGCTTCGGGTTGCCCCATGGCCAATGCGGCCCCGATGACCATGATCATCAACATCCCCGAGCAAGTGTTGCTGATCAAGGTGAGCCGCTTGGGCGATGTCAACAACCAGACCACGGGCTTTGTGCTGGTTTTCTACGACGTGACCCAAGTGGTCAGCCAAGAGCAGCCTCCGGCGCAAGAACCTGTCCGAAACATGCGCTTGTCGCGCATCCCCATGGTGGCCAACCAGAACGTGTCGTTTGTGGACACCCAAGATGTGCTCAGCCTGGAGTCGCAGGCGCACTACACCCGTGTGCTCACGCGCGACGGCTATCACTTTTGCAACCTCAGCATTGGCGACTTGGCGCTGCGACTGGACCCGGCGCAGTTCATGCGCGTGCATCGGTGTTTCATTGTCAACTTGCAAGCTGTGCAATCGCTCGGCCGTGAGGGCAGCAAAACCCATGTGCTGCTGAAAGGCAAAACTTCACAACCTGTGCCTGTGTCGCGTGGCGAAGTTGGGCGTTTGCGAGAAGCGCTGGGTTTGGGTTGAGGCCGTTGACAGGGCTTAAATGAAGGATGAAGGTGCTTTTGGCGCACATTCCTAGGGTTTGTACGGATCTCCTTGCTTGCTAGGAGTTACCCTGATTGCGTCCACTATAAAAGTCTGATCAAGGCGTTTCGTGCTCTATAAAGTGCATTTCGTGCAGTAAATCGACCAAAGAGTGACGAAATTGAATAAAACCTGACTGTTGAGTAGGAAATCAAGTCTCCCTAATACTGCAAAGCTGTTTTTCAAACAAAGCCACAGGAGACCTTGATGATTCCACCGCGTTTTGAATACCACGCGCCCAAGACCGTGGGTGAGGCTGTTGCCTTGCTTGGCCAATTGGGCCCAGACGCCAAATTGTTGGCGGGCGGGCACAGCCTGTTGCCCATGATGAAGCTGCGATTTGCGCAACCCGAGCACCTGATCGACATCAACCGCATTCCTGAACTCAAGGGTATCCGTGAAGAGGGCAGCACGGTGGTGATTGGGGCCATGACGGTTGAAAACGCGCTCATCACCTCGCCCATCCTGCAAGCCAAAGTGCCTTTGTTGTGCGAAGCGGCCAAGCTGATCGCTGACCCGCAAGTGCGCAATCGGGGCACGATTGGCGGCGACATTGCCCACGGCGACCCCGGCAACGACCACCCCGCCCTGTCGATCGCCATCGAGGCTTCATTTGTGCTGGAAGGCCCCAACGGACGCCGCACCGTGGCCGCTGATGGCTTCTTTCTGGGCACCTACATGACGCAGTTGGAAGAAAACGAAGTCATGTGCGAGATCCGTGTTCCCGCCTTTGCGCAGGGCACGGGTTATGCCTACGAAAAACTCAAGCGCAAAACCGGCGACTGGGCCACTGCGGGTTGTGCCGTGGTGATTCGCAAAAGCGGCGACCAAGTCAGCCATGTGCGCATTGCCCTGACCAACGTCGCCCCAACCGCCTTGCGCGCTGAAGCGGCCGAGGCAGCCTTGCTGAACAAGCCCTTTAACGCGGCCAATGTGCAAGCCGCTGCGGCTGCAGCCATTGCCATTTGCGACCCCGCCGAAGACCTGCGCGGCGACATTGAATACAAAACCGCCATGGCCGGTGAGATGGTCAAGCGCGCTTTAAACAAAGCCTGGGCGCTGTGCGCTTAACAAGGAGAAACACATGTCCAAAAAACTCATCACCGTTTCTGTGAACGGCAAAAAAGAAGAAAAAGCGGTTGAGCCGCGCACCTTGCTGATCCACTTTTTGCGCGAAGAACTCAACCTGACCGGAGCCCACATTGGCTGCGAAACCAGCCACTGCGGCGTTTGTACCGTGGACATTGACGGCCAGTCGGTCAAGTCCTGCACCCATTTGGCCGTGCAGTGCGATGGCTCTGAAGTGCTGACCGTGGAAGGCCTGGCCAACAAAGGCGTGTTGCACGCCGTGCAAGAAGGCTTTTACAAAGAGCACGGCTTGCAGTGCGGGTTTTGCACCCCCGGCATGTTGATGCGTGCTTACCGCTTCTTGCAAGAAAACCCCAACCCAAGCGAAGACGAAATTCGCCACGGCATGAGCGGCAACCTGTGCCGTTGCACCGGGTATCAAAACATCATCAAAGCCGTCCAGTACGCCGCCAAAAAATTGCAAGAGCCCGTTGCGGCTTGAAGCCCCCACCATTTGATCGGAGACACACATGAACGCACCGGTACAAACCGCAGAAGCCCGCGAACTCGCGTTGGCGGGCATGGGCGCTTCACGCCTGCGCAAAGAAGACGCCCGTTTCATTCAGGGCAAGGGCAACTATGTTGATGACATCAAGATGGCTGGCATGTTGCACATGGACATCGTGCGCTCGCCCATCGCCCATGGCCGAATCGTCAAAATCAACAAAGAAGCCGCATTGGCCATTCCCGGCGTCCACGCCGTGTTGACCGCAGACGACCTGAAGCCCCTGAAACTGCACTGGATGCCCACTTTGGCGGGCGACGTGGCGGCTGTATTGGCCGACCAAAAAGTGCATTTCCAAATGCAGGAAGTGGCCATCGTGATTGCCGACGATCGTTACATCGCCGCCGATGCGGTGGAGGCGGTCGAGGTGGAGTACGAAGAACTGCCCGTGGTGCTCGACCCATATGCCGCTTTGCAACCCGACGCCCCCGTGATCCGCGACGACTTGGCGGGCAAAACCGAAGGCGCGCACGGCAAGCGCGACCACCACAACCACATCTTCACTTGGGATGCAGGCGACAAATCAGCTGCCGATGCGGCCTTTGACAAAGCCGAAGTCACCGTCTCGCAGCACATGTACTACCCCCGCGTGCACCCCTGCCCGTTGGAAACCTGCGGATGTGTGGCCTCTTTTGACCCGATCAAGGGCGAATTGACCACCTTCATCACCTCTCAAGCGCCGCATGTGGTGCGCACCGTGGTGTCCATGCTGTCTGGCATTCCCGAGTCCAAGGTGCGCATTGTCAGCCCTGACATTGGCGGTGGTTTTGGCAACAAGGTCGGTATTTATCCCGGTTATGTGTGCGCCATCGTGTCCTCCATCGTGTTGGGCCGCCCAGTCAAATGGGTCGAAGACCGCATTGAAAACATCTCTTCCACTGCCTTTGCCCGCGACTACCACATGGACGGCGAATTGGCCGCCACGGCCGACGGCAAGATCACGGGCCTGCGCGTTAATGTGGTGGCCGACCACGGTGCGTTTGACGCCTGTGCCGACCCGACTAAATTCCCTGCGGGCATGTTCCACATTGTTTCGGGCAGCTACGACATTCCGGCCGCACACGCCAGCGTGAAAGGTGTTTACACCAACAAAGCTCCCGGCGGCGTGGCGTATCGCTGCTCGTTCCGGGTGACCGAGGCGGTGTACCTGATCGAACGCATGGTGGACGTGCTGGCGCAAAAACTCGGCATGGACAAAGCCGAGATTCGGGCCAAAAACTTCGTCAAGAAAGAACAGTTCCCTTACACCAGCGCCTTTGGTTTTGAATACGACTCGGGCGACTACCAAACCGCGTTGGACAAAGTGTTGGAAGCCGTTGACTACAAAGGCTTGCGCGCCGAACAAGCCGCCAAGCGGGCCGACCCGAACAGCCCGACCCTGATGGGCATTGGCTTGGTCACCTTCACTGAAGTGGTGGGCGCAGGCCCCTCCAAGATGTGCGACATTTTGGGCGTCGGCATGTTCGACTCCTGCGAAATCCGCATCCACCCCACGGGCAGCGCCATTGCACGCATGGGCACCATCACGCAAGGTCAGGGCCACCAGACCACCTATGCGCAGATCATTGCCACCGAGTTGGGTATTCCGTCTGAAGTGATTCAGGTCGAAGAGGGCGATACCAGCACCGCACCTTATGGTTTGGGCACCTATGGCTCGCGTTCGACGCCAGTGGCCGGTGCGGCCATTGCGCTGGCGGCCCGCAAAATCCACGCCAAGGCACGCAAGATTGCGGCCCACATGCTCGAAGTCAATGAAAACGACCTTGACTGGGAAGTGGACCGCTTCAAAGTCAAAGGCGACGACAGCAAGTTCAAAACCATGGCCGAAGTGGCCTGGCAGGCCTACCACCAGCCACCAGATGGCCTGGAGCCTGGCCTGGAAGCCGTGCACTACTACGACCCCCCGAACTTCACCTTCCCCTTCGGTATTTACCTGTGCGTGGTGGACATCGACCGCGCCACGGGCGAGACCAAAGTGCGCCGCTTCTATGCGCTGGACGACTGTGGCACCCGCATCAACCCCATGATCATTGACGGCCAGATTCATGGCGGTCTGACCGAAGGTTTTGCTGTGGCCATGGGTCAACAGATGCCGTTCGATGCGCAGGGCAACTTGCTGGGCAACACCTTGATGGACTACTTCTTGCCCACCTTTGTGGAAACCCCACACTGGGAAACTGACCACACCGTGACCCCCTCACCCCACCACCCACTGGGTGCCAAGGGCGTGGCCGAATCGCCGCATGTGGGCTCTATCCCCACCTTCACCTCGGCCGTGGTGGATGCGTTTTCGCACTTGGGCGTGACCCATCTCGACATGCCGCACAACGCTTTCCGCACCTGGAAAGCACTGCGCGAACATGGCGCAGCTTTGTAATCAGGACAGCAAGACATGGAAGTCAAACTCGACAAACAATACCCGCTCGATGTGGACGCCACACGGGCGTGGGCCTTGCTCACTGACCTGAAAGCGGTGGCCGGGTGCATGCCCGGTGCCGAAATCACCGAGCAACTGTCTGAAACCTCTTACAAAGGCGGGGTCAAGGTCAAGGTCGGTCCGGCGGTGGCGCAATTTGGCGGCACTGTGGACGTGATCGAGGCCGTGGCAGCCGAACGCAAGATGGTCTTGCGCGGCAAAGGGGCCGACAAAGGCGGCTCTTCTGCCTCGATGGACCTGACCGCCATCATCACCGCCGACCCTAGCAACCCAGCGCATTGCGTGCTGAACGGGCAAGCCGCCGTGATCGTGAACGGCAAGTTCGCCCAGTTTGGTGGCCGCATGATGGTGCAGGTGTCCGACATGTTGCTGGCGCAGTTTGTCGAAAACTTCCGTCAAACCGCTTTGACCTTGCCTGCACCTGAAGGCTTGGGCGCAGCAACATCGTCTGCCGCAGCGCCAACGGGTGAGGCAGCCACAGCCACGGCAGCACCCGTGGTGGCCCGTGAAATCAATGGTCTGGCCATCTTTTGGGCTTTGCTTAAGAGTTGGTTCGGCGGTTTGTTTGGCAAGCGGGCCTGAGCATGAGCCTGCCAGACCGTACTGCACAGCCTGCCAACGCTGAGCGCTTGTTGCGCGAACGTTTGCAGCGTGCGGGTTATCTGGCCGACGAAGACCTGGCCACCACGGTGTGGCTGGCGTCTGCTTTGCAGCGTCCCTTACTGATTGAAGGCGATGCCGGGGTGGGTAAAACCGCCTTGGCCACCGCTTTGGCCCAGTCTTATGGCGAACATGGCGAACAAGGGGCCACACTGGTACGCCTGCAATGTTTTGAAGGACTGGACCTGTCGCAAGCTGCTTACGAATGGAACTATGGCCGCCAGCTCATGGCGATTCGTCTGAGCGAAGCCACGCCCGGTGGTGCAGCCAAGGTGCGCGAATCCGATGTGTTTAGCCGCGACTATTTGCTCGAGCGTCCCTTGTTACGCGCCATCAGCCAGACCGGTCCCTGTGTGCTGCTCATCGACGAGATCGACCGGGCGGACGAAGCCTTTGAAGCCTTTTTGCTTGAAGTGCTGGCCGATTACCAAATCACCGTGCCCGAGATCGGTACCCTGCGCGCCACCCATATCCCGCAAGTGATTTTGACCAGCAACGGCACCCGTGAACTGTCGGACGCACTGCGTCGCCGCTGCCTGTACCACTACCTTGACTACCCGACGCTGGCACGAGAAATCGCCATCGTTAAATCTGCTTTGCCTGAAGCCGACACCCGCTTGGTCGAAGAAGCCGTGCAATTTGTGCAGCGCCTGCGCCGCGAAGACTTGGCCAAAATCCCCGGCATTGCCGAAACCCTGGACTGGGTGCGTGCACTGTTTCACATGCAGTACCACAGCCTGCCGGAAGACCTGTCGGCGGTGTTGGGCACCTTGGCGTGCTTGCTGAAAACCCGCGAAGACCGTTTCATGATGGGCCCCGACCGGCTGCGCCAACTGGTGGAAGGACGCCGCAGCGTGGGGGTGGCCGAAAAAGGCTCAGACGCGGCACAGGCGGTGGCATGAACGCCGCCCCGGCTCCCCGCTCAGCCAGCGCCGCGCCGCCCTCTGAGCGCGTGGCCAGTTTTGCCGCTTTGCTGCGCGACCACGGCCTGACTGTGGGGGTGGCCGAACAACAAGCCATGCTGCAAGCCAGTCTGCTCTTTGGCCCCCTGCAAGAAAAACCCCTGCAAGCCGCTTGGCGTGCCATTGCTTGCCACAGCCACCGTGAATGGAAACTCTGGCCCGACGTGTATGAACGGTTTTGGCACCCCGAAAAATTGCGTGGCGGCGTCAAAGTCAGTGGCCAAACACGGCCTGGGCGCAACTTGCGCCAAAGCGTGCAAGCCCTGCACGAACAAATGGACGCGGCCCCATCGGCCAGTCGGCCCGGCACCCAGCAAGGGAACCAGCCCACAGCGCTGCACACCGCGGGTGACCAAGCCTTGGCGCAACAAGATCCAAACGATGCGGGCAGCCCGCGTGCGCAAGGCGGAGCCAGCCGCACCGAAGCCCTGCACCCGCGAGACGGCCAGATGTGGATGCCGCAAGAACTGGGCGAACTGCAAAAACTGGCCCGTCAGATCACCGCCAAACTGCAAGCGCGCAACACCCGTCGCTGGCGTGTGGCCGCGCGAGGTGAGCGCCTGGATTTGCGCCAAACCTTGCGCCGCAGCGTGGGCTGGGGCGGCGAGTTGCTGCAACCGGCCTGGAAAATCAAGCGCCAAGAACCGCCACGTTTGTTCATCCTGGCCGATGTGAGCCGCTCGATGGAGTCGCACGCGGCCTTGTTTTTGCGGGTGGCGCGCGCCTTTGCCCTAGAGGCCGATGCCCGTGTCTTTGTGTTCCACACCCGCTTGGCCGAGGTCACACCGCTCATGCACCGCGACACCCCGGTGATTCAGGAAAAAGTCAATGCAGTCACGGCAGGATTTGGTGGCGGTACCCGCATCGCGGCCAGCTTGCAAGACTTTGCCCGCCACCATGCCCGTGCCCAGCTCAACCGGGGGGCCCGTGTGTGGGTGTTTTCAGATGGTTTCGACACCGATGCACCCGAATTGTTGGCGGCCGCTCTGCAAGAAGTGCGCGCACGCGGCGCACGCATCAGCTGGTTTCACCCAACTCGCCAAGTGCCTGCCGCCGGTGCCTTGCAAAAGGCACGCGGCCTGATCGAGCGCTTTGTGCCCCTGGCCTCACTGGCCGACTTGGCTGCCGCACGCGCCGTGTTGAATTGATCTACAGTTTTGAACCGATACCCGACCTTTTAGGAGCCCCCCATGAACCGCAACGAATGGATCACCCAGGCCAGCCGACTGCAAAGCGCCGGAGAAGCCTTTGCCCTGGTCACCGTGCTCAGCGCTCAGGCCCCCACATCGGGCAAGGCGGGCGACAAAGCGGTGGTCACGGCCGACGGAAAAATTCATGGCTGGATTGGCGGCGGTTGCGCCCAACCCGCGGTCATCAAGACCGTGCGCCGCGCTTTGTTGGATGGCCAGCCCCGCAAAATCCGGATTTCACCGGCCGATGAAAGCGCCGAACGCGAATTGGGCGACGTGCTGGAGTTCGGCATGGCCTGCCACTCAGGCGGCACACTGGAGTTGTTCATCGACCCGGTCATGCCTGCAGTGACGCTCACGGTGATTGGCGACTCACCCGTGGCACGCGCCCTGGTGGGGCTGGCCCCGCGTGTGGGTTTGCGTGTGGCCGTGGTGGCACAAGATGCTTCTGCGGCTGATTTTCCGGAGGCTGACGGTGTGTGGTCGAGCGACGACGCGGCCAGCGTCAGCGCCCAGCTGAACTCGCCCTTTGTGGTGGTGGCCACCCAAGGTCGGCGCGACTTGCAGGGCCTGAAGGCCGCATTGGCTTTGCAGCCGCAGGGTTTGTGGTTTGTCTCCAGCGCCAAAAAAGCCGCCGTTTTGCTCGACAACTTGCGGGCCAGTGGCGAAGACCCGGCGGCAGTGGCCCGCATCGTGGCCCCGGCGGGCGAATTGATTGGGGCGCAAACGCCCGAAGAAATTGCGCTGTCGGTGCTGACCTCGGTGGTGGCCGCACGCCGTGGCCGCGAGCCGCAGGCCAGCAACAGCATTAACAGCAGTGTCAGCAGCAACAGCAGTGTCAGCTTGCCAAGCGTGCAGCAGATTGCGCCTGTGGCCGCCAAGAGCTGCTGTGGTGGCGCACAAAAAGCCAAGGCGACGACCGAAGCGATTGCCCCAGTCGCCACGGCCCCTGCAGCGGTGCTGCAAAGCGTGCCTGAAATGACCTCTGTGGCGGCCTCTGTGGCGTCCCCGGCCAAATCTTCTTGCTGCGGAGGCTGAACATGGGTTGCATATTAAAAGGCGGCGGGGGCTTGTACAGCCGTGTCGCGGTGGGCGCGGTGTTGTTGGCGGCAGGCGCGGGTTCGCGCATGGGTAACCGCCCCAAATCATTGCTCGAGCTGGGCGGTGTGCCGCTGATTCGGCGTCAACTCATCGCGCTGTCGGGCGCGGGTGTGGACGAAGTGGTGGTGGTGTTGGGCCATTACGCCGACCGCATAGAAGACGCGATCAAAGAATTTCCGGTCACTCTGGTGCGCAACCCCGACCCGGATGCCGGACAAATCTCGTCGCTGCGTCTGGGTTTGCAGGCCACATCCGCCAAACTCGATGCCCTGTTGGTGGCCTTGGCCGACCAGCCGCTCATCAACTCGCAAGACATCAACGACCTGATCGGGGCCTATAAAAAGCGTCCCGCAGGTGCGCAAGTGGTGCAGCCCCACATCAACGGTTTGCCCGGCAACCCGGTCATGTTC
>CAMDXR010000053.1 GCA_945877725.1 Limnohabitans sp. Rim8 | reverse complement strand
TGCTGGGGCATGGGAAACACTGACATTCAATTTTGCCACCCCTGGAACAGCTCCACCTGTAGGGGGCGGTGCTACCGCAGCCCTGGATCTGTCCAAGACGTACAACAAAGCATCGATATTTTCCGACTTCGGTTTGGGTAACGGAGGTTATGCAGCTTTGCCCGAAAATCGAATTTACTATTTTGACAACCTGACTTTCGTTCCTTGAGTTAAGGAGCACATTTAGTTAGCTTTAGAGCGGCTGCATCTTGACGGATGCAACCGCTTTTTTGATATCGCCTTGTAAGAGAATTTGCGACTTATCTGAGGCATTGAGGCTTTGAGGCTTTTATTAAGTCTGCCAATATTAGCTCCTTCGGTAAACCCTCACGTAATCCACCTCCATGGCAGCAGGCAAATTAGCGTTGTCCACCGCCCCGCCCAGCACACCTCCTACGGCAACGTTCAACAGCAGGTATTGCGGCTTGTCAAAGGGCCACTGCGAAGGGTTGCCATCGCCTGGGTTGTTGTACGTGAAATAGTCAACCCCGTTAACGCCGATCACTATTTTGTTGGCATCCCAAGTCATTTGGTAAGTGTTGAAGTCGGTGCATGCCGTGGGCAATGCGCGGTAAGCGCCCAAACTGTTGCCGGCATGATTGGCCGAAGTGTGGATGGTCCCCAGCACCTGGCGCTTTTCAGCGACGTTAAAACCTTTTTGCTCCATGATGTCTATTTCACCGTCTGCGGGCCACGCTCCTCCCGTGCCCAGCGTCCAGATGGCGGGCCAAGTGCCCAAGGTGCAGGGCAGTTTGGCGCGAACTTCAAAACGCCCGTAAGTCCAGCTGGCTTTGCCACGGGTCATGAGGCGGGCTGATGTGTAGTTCTGGTTGCCATAGTCAGCGGCAGACGTCAAACGCTCTTGGCGAGCAGTAATCACCAGTTTGCCATTAACGATTTCTGCATTTTCTCTGCGATTTTGGCTGTAATACTGAAGCTCGCCGTTCCACCAACCACGTTGGTTGAATTCGGTGTCAAACACCCATTTGCTGCTGTCGGGCAACCCGGCTTGCTCAAACTCGTCTTGCCATACCAAGGTCCAGCCAGGCAGTGCAGCCGCATCAGCATTGTTTATTTCGCTGCCACCACCTGATTGATTATTCGAAATGTTACTGCTACCGCCGCCGCAAGCGGACAGCAGCCATGCTGCGCAGCCCCAAGCTGCACCTGTTTTCACAAATCTGTTCATGCCTGCGAAACCCGTTTTCCATGCCGATCAAATACCAGTATCTGTGAAGCATCTAACTGCAGGCCTACAGCATCACCCATTCGAAATTCGATTTTCTGCTGGCTGAGCTTGGCGGTGATCAAGTCCTGATGCCATGGCAAACGGACATAAACAATGGTGGCGTCGCCTAGCTGCTCCATGAACTCAATCACGCCGTTCAAGCCGTTGCTTTCAGCTGCGCACAGTTGAATCGCTTCAGGTCGAACACCCAGCTGAATACCTTGTTGAGCCACAGCCAGCGACACGCCCAATTCAATGCAATCCATGCTGCTTTGCGGATCAAAAATGATGCGGTTGTTCAATGCATCTACGCTGTAACCCAACAAATTAATCTTCGGCGATCCCAAAAATTGGGCCACAAAGGTGTTGGCGGGTGATTGGTACAAGTCCATGGGCGCGCCCACTTGTTCGATGCGGCCTTGGTTGAACACCGCGATCCGGTCACCCAGCGTCATGGCTTCGGTCTGGTCGTGGGTGACGTAGATCATGGTGGTTTTCAGGTCGGCGTGCAGCTTGGCCAGTTCGATGCGCATCTGTACCCGCAAAGAGGCGTCCAGGTTCGACAAAGGTTCATCAAACAAAAACACTTTGGGCCTGCGCACAATGGCCCGGCCAATGGCCACCCGTTGCCGTTGGCCGCCTGAAAGTTGCTTGGGATAGCGCTTGAGCAGCGGTGCCAACTGGAGTCTTTGGGCGGTCTCATCCACCAGTTTGGCGGTCTCGCTTTTTAAGGTACCCGACATGCGCAAGCCGAAGCCCATGTTTTCTTCAACCGTCATGTGTGGATACAGCGCGTAGCTTTGAAACACCATGGCCGCACCGCGTTCTGCGGGGCCTTTGGCGCTGACGTTTTCTGCGTCGATCCACAACTCGCCTTGGGTCATGCTTTCCAGCCCGGCGATCATGCGCAGCATGGTGGATTTGCCGCATCCCGAGGGGCCAACAAAGACCATGAACTCGCCATCCTGAACCGTAAGGTCTAAGCCGGGAATGACCACGGTGTCACCAAAGTGTTTGGTGACCCCTTTCAATTGGATTGCTGCCACTTTATTTCTCGCTCAAAAATTTTTGGTACCACAAGGCGCTGTTCTTGAGGGTTCGCTTTTGCGTTTCAAAGTCCACATGAACCAAACCAAATCGCTTGGCATACCCGCTGGCCCATTCAAAGTTGTCCATCAGGCTCCAAGCAAAGTAAGCGCCTACAGGCACACCTTGCTGCAAGGCAGCGTGCGTGGCGGCAATGTGGTCGCGCACATAGTCTAGGCGGGCCGTGTCGTTCACCACACCATCGACCAACTGGTCCTTGAAGGCCGCGCCGTTTTCTGTGACCAACAGCAAACGGGGTTGGTAGTCTTGGTGCAGTCGGCACAACAATTCGGTCAAGCCCTGGGGGTAAACCTCCCAGCCCATGTCGGTGACCAAATTGCCCGTGCTGGCCACGTCCCAGGGGTTGCCGCTGGATGAAAAATTGCGGGTGTAGTAATTCACACCCACAAAATCAAGCGGCTGGGCAATGGTGGCCATGTCGCCCGACACCACAGGCGGTGCATCCGCTCCCAGGTGCTCGATCACGTCTGTCGGATACTTACCGAACATTAAGGCGTCCATGTAATGGCGCAAGATCAGGCCGTCGTCTAATTTGGCTTTGGCGATGTCTTTCGGGTCATCACTGGCCGGGTAGATGGGCGACAAGTTGAGCACAATGCCCATGGCCGTTTTCAGGCCCAGCCCCCGCATGGCTTGCAGCGCCATACCGTGGCTGAGCAGCAGGTGGTGCACTGCGGCCATGGCCTGCGCCCGCGACTTGATGCCAGGCGCAAAGATGCCTTGCTCGTAACCCAAAATGGCAATCACCCAAGGCTCGTTGTGGGTGCAAATGCTGTCCAGGCGGCTGCCAAACCGGCGTGCCACTTCTGTGGCGTAGCGGGTGAAATGTTCACACACCTCGCGTTTGGCCCAACCCCCTTGGTCTTGCAGCGCCTGCGGCAAGTCCCAGTGGTTCAGGGTCAGGTGCACCTCAATGCCTTTGGCTTTCAGCGCGTTGATCAACCGGTCATAAAAGGCAAAGCCTGCTTCGTTCCAGTCGCCTTGGCCGTCTGGCTGAACGCGTGGCCACGAGATAGAAAACCGGTAGGCGTTGACACCCAACCCGGCGATCAAGTCCACGTCTTCTTGCCAGCGCAGGTAATGCTCGCAGGCTACATGGCCGTTGCTGCCGTCGGCAATTTTTCCGTTGATTTCGCAAAAGCTGTCCCAGACAGAGGGCCCTTTGCCATCGGCATCGTGCGCACCTTCGATCTGAAACGAAGAGGTGGCCACGCCCCATATGAAGTTTTTTGGGAATTGTGGTCTTGTGATTTTTTCGGGTGTCATTTTTTGATTTTTTGAAGTTCAACCACGCACAGCGCCAGCCGTGAGGCCAGCGATCAAGCGACGGGAGGAGAAGATAAAAATGATCAGCAAAGGAATGACGGCAATGGCTGAACCCGCCATCAATGCCCCCCATTCGGTGTCCACCGGGCTTTGCATGCTGCGCAATGCCAATGGGAATGTGTACATCTCGGGCGAGCGCATCACCACCAAGGGGCCAATGAAGTTGTTCCACGAAGCAATGAAAGCAATCAACCCCAGCGTGCCAAAAACAGGGCCCAACAAGGGCACCACCACGCGCCAGTAAATGGTGAACTCACCGCAGTTGTCCATGCGGGCGGCTTCGATCAGCTCTTTCGGTATGGCCGAGGTGATGTATTGGCGCATCAAGAAAATGCCCATGGCGGGCGCAGCACCGGGCAAATACAGGGCGCGCGGTTGGTCGATCCAGTTGAGCGCGTCCATGATCAAAAAGGTGGGAATCATGCCCAAAAATGAGGGCACCAGCATGGTCCCCATGACCAAAGCAAACAGCGCTTTTTTGAACCTGAATTCATAAACCGCAAATGCAAAGCCTGCCATGGAGCAAAACAGCAGGGTCAGGGCAGTGCTCATCAAACCCACATACAAAGACCAGCCCAAGTTGATCCAGAAGGGAATTTTTCCCATCAGGATTTTCATGTTCTCGAAAAAGTTGCTGCCAAAGAACAAGGGAGGCGGCACACTGAAAATGTCTGCCCTGGTGTGGGTAGCAAAGACAAACATGAAATAAAACGGCCCCAGCATCAGCAAGGCACCCAAGATGAGGAACACCCATCCCAGCACACCTAGGCTGGCTTTGTCATCAGATGGGAGCTGGCTCATGACTGTCCTTCTTTACTTTTGAAGGCGCGGTTGGTGATCAAGGTCATGACCAAAATAATCACGAACAACATCCACGAAATCGCACTGGCCAAACCAAAATCATTGAAGTCAAAGGCTGTTCGGTACATGTACATGGCCGTGGTCATGCCCGCGTATTCGGGGCCGCCCTTGCCGCCCGTCAAGATGAAGGGCTCTTCGAACAACTGCAGGCCACCGATCACCGTGAGCGTGACCCCAAAGAACATGATGGGCTTGAGCTGGGGCAGGGTGATGAAGAAAAACTGTTGCCAGCTTTTGGCACCGTCCATGCGCGCGGCTTCGTACAAGTCGCGCGGAATACTCTGCATGGCCGCCACATACAAGATGACGTTGAATCCAAGGTACCGCCAAAACACCACCGCAGACACCACCGGTTTGATGGTCTCCGGATTGCCCAGCCAGTCGATGTTTTTGTCTGACAACACCGCATTCAGCAAGGGCCAACGTGACAACTCGCTCAGGGCTGCATTGACCATGCCGTAGTCGGTAGAAAACAAGGTGCTGAACATGATGGCAATCGCCACCGTGGAGGTGATGTAGGGCAAAAAATAAGCCCCCATGGCGGCGTTTCTCCAAGGCCCCAATTTTTCATTGATCAAGTACGCCAGCGGTATCGCCACCAAATGTTGGGGCAGGCCAGACGCCACCGCCATCCAGAGCGTATTGCCCAGTGAGGTCCACACCAAAGGGTCCTCGATAGCGAAGCGCAGGTTATCCAGCCCAACAAATTCCATCGAGCCCAGGCCTTTCACCGGATCCCACATGTGGAACATGAGGACAAATGAAAAGACGAGCGGAAACAAGCCGAACACCAAAAACAACAACAAGAATGGGCTGATCAGCACATAAGGCGCTGCTGCCGGTTTCAACCTGAGTTTCATCAGCGTGAGGCTCTTCTTTGCACCAAGCGGTGCGCGTCTTTCAGCGCTTGGTCAATGGGTTTGTTTTTGTTCAACACCAAATCCAGTTCGGCGTTGACAATTTCTTCGGCCACCGAATCGTTCTTGAAGACTTGGGTCGGTTTGATCTGTGATGCGGTGGTTTTCCATTCAACACGGGCTTTTTGTCCCCCTAAAAATGCCACGGGCTGCTCAAAGAAGGGGCCGCTTTGCGCTTCTAGCAAGGCTGGGAAGGCATTGAATTTTTCAAATGCCATTTGCTGCTGCTGGCGGTTCAGTGTCAGGTGCTTGACCAAGTCCCAAGCCAACTCTTTGTTCTTTGCGTTTTTGGGTATGGCATAAAAAGTGCCGCCCCAAGAAGTGGCCACACGTTCCGGCAACACGGTGGATCGCCACAAGCCTGCGGTGTTGGGGGCCAACCAATTTTGCAAATGCCCCCCTAACCAGGCCCCCATCATCTGCACGGTGACTGTGCCACGTTTGAGGGATTCACCCCATTCGTTTGACCACGCGTTGATTTTGGCGTCTAAGCCCTCGGCTCTGATTTTTTGCGCCATTTCAAAACCTTTTTTGAAACGCGGGGATGTCTCTATGACCGATTTACCTTGTGCGTCAAAGTAAACGCCTTCACCCTCAGGGATGCCGGTGCGAATCACGATGTCTTTGACGTCCCGTGCGTGCGCCACCAAATAGGCACCGCTGGCTTTTTTGATTTTTTGCCCGCTTTGAACAAAACTGTCCCAGGATTGAGTCAACTCGGATTCGGTGACTTTGGCTTTTTGCAGCACGTCGGTTCGGTAGAACATGGCGCCTGGGCCAATGTCAGTGGGCAGGGCGGTTTGCCCGTGCGTGCTGGTTCTGCCCTGGGCCACAGCGAAGGCCACGATCCGTTTGGTCAATTCAGCGGCGTTGTAGGGGGCTTTGTCCAAATCCTCAAGTCCGCCGCTTTGAGAAAACCTTCCCAAATAACCGTATTCAACGGTCATGATGTCGGGCAACCCCGTGGAAGTGGCCAAGGCCGTGGTCATGGCCGTGTGATGGTCAGCGTATTCACGCCCCACCACTTTGACCTCGACATTCGGGTTCTTTTTCTGCCACTCCGGCAAGGCCGCTTTCACGATGTCATCCACAGCCGGGAAGGCCGCGACCGTGATCGTGGTTTTTTGAGCCCACGCGGCTTGTGCCGCGAGCGCACATATGAGAATAAGGAGTTTGTTTTTCATGTCGTCCCTTGTTTTTGAAAGCGCTTTCATTTTATGTTGCACACTTCAAGTGTCAAGGCTATCAAGGGTTTCTCCCTGTTCGTTTGATTCGACCTTTTCAAGGATTTCACGCGCATTAAGGTCAAGCCACAAAAAAAGCCACCCTTGTGGGTGGCTTTGACATTTGGCATGGTTTTAATTTGCCCCAGATTCTGTAACCCAATGCTGAACCAGCACTGCCTATGTAGCCCGATACTGAACCAGCACTGCAGTTGGCCCCGCACATCCCCGTGGGAGGCCGCCCCTGCGGCCGAATGTGTGAACAAGCTCTAACCCTGTCAACAACGCTGCCCCTGGGGACAGCCCCATTTGACCGTCAGATGTAATAAGTCCGAGTGCGCGCCATGTGAATCGTACGGAGGGACTTCAATGGCGTGACGACATCGGCCACCGGGGTGCTTTCGTCATCAGCCCGGTCCATGGCCGATTGCAAGTCGTCCATCAAACGGCTGTCGTTTTTGGCCATGGCCCAGAGGCGTTCGTCGGCGCGTTTGCGGGCCAGGTTGGCCGACCAAGTGTCCAAGCCAGTCATCACGCGTTGCGCCATTAGGCGGGTCGCACCACGCAACAACACAATGGCCAACACGGCGACTGCCCAAAGCGCGACCCATGAAGCCAGCACATGGCTTTCGGCCCAGCCGTCGATCATGTGGTCAACCAGCACCACCAAGGCCGCCACGCCAGCGGCCAATAAACCAACCGCCAAATTTTGGGTGTAGCCGGTGGAAGCAGCTTTGACGACTTGGCCTGCAGGCATTTGACCCAAAACTGATTTTTCAACGCTCGTGTTCATTTTGTAGTTCCCTTGCTGTGAATTTGTGGGCCTTGAAGGTCAAAACCCTAACCGTTAACAGCCACCATCATAGGGTTTACACGAGTATGATTCAACTTTATATTCATTATGTTACTCATTCATATCGGTGATACATAACAGGGATTTTCAGCATGAATCCATTGATTCCAGCCTCTTTTCGCACCCTTGATTTGAATTTGCTTCGGGTGTTTGACGAAGTCATGGCCGAACGCAGCCTAACGCGCGCCGCCCGCAACCTGTCTTTAACCCAGCCGGCCGTCAGCAACGCCTTGCGCCGACTGCGTGATGCGCTGGACGATGAACTGGTGCGCCGCCACGGCCACGGCATTGAGCCCACGCCCCGCGCTTTGGCCTTGTGGCCCAGCGTGCGCGAGGCTTTGCGCCAATTGCAAGAAGCCATCGTGCCCAGCTTGTTTGTGCCGCAAGAGGCCAGCAGCACTTTTGTGTTGGCCATGGCCGATGCCACAGCCGCCGAGTTGATGGGCAGATTGGCCAAACGCTTAGAAACCGATGCGCCCGGCGTTTCGCTCCGGGTGGTGCCATTGACCACACGCGACCCGCGCAGCTTATTAAGTGAGGGCGGTGCCGACCTGGCAATCGGGTATTTTCCGGCCGTGCTGGCCGATTTAACCGGCTTGGCCCAAGCCGGCCAAGCGGTGAATTTTGAGCACCAACGCCTGTATGCGGGTGAATATGTGTGCGTGATGCGCCAAGGCCATCCCTTGGCTGACCAGCCCATGACCCTTGACGCGTATTGCGCCGCAAGGCATTTGTTGGTGAGTTTTTCAGGTCGCCCTTATGGGTTTGTGGACGAGGCCCTGGCATCCATCGGCAGGCAACGCCGCATTGTGCTGACCGTGAACCAGTTTTTTACTGCAGGCCAAGTGGTGGTCAGTACCGATTTGCTCACGGTTTTGCCGCGTCACTTTGTGCCCACGACCGGCATGGGCGATCAAATTGTCATGTGCGATTTGCCCTTGGATGTGCCCCCGGTTCACGTTGAGGCCGTGTGGCACCGCCGCCACCAACACGACCGTGCGCACCAGTGGTTGCGGGCCCAGTTGCTCGAGGTTGCGCAAGACGCTTTTGCCTCAGAGGTGGCGGTATGAAAGTTCAACTGCTTTCCGACCTGCACTTGGAAACCAACCCCGGTTTTACGCCCACCCCTGCTCCCGGCGCCGATGTGTTGGTGTTGGCAGGCGACATTGGTTCTTACCAAGCCGGATCGGCCTTGACGAAAGCGGGTGATGGCGACTTTGGCCTGACCCGTTTTTCGCCCCTGCACGGCTGGCCCACCCCGGTGCTGTTTGTGCCGGGCAACCACGAATACGATGGCCTGGACTTTGACGAGGCCCATGCCCGTTTGCAGCGAACTTGCCAGCGCTTGGGCATCACTTGGCTGGAGCGTGAGGTGCTTCACCTCAACAATGTACGCTTTATAGGCACCACCCTTTGGGCCGATTTTGATGCTTTGGGGCCGCTCGCGGGCACGCCATTGCCGGACACACCACCAGCACATTTCAGCCACCCCAACAGCCAGTACACGCGCCAACTCAAGGCGCGTGACAAAGCCTTTCGTGCGGCCAATTACTACCTGCGCAAAACCGCCACCACACGGCAAGGCGAACCCTGGTTGGCCGAGCCAATGCGCGAACATTCATTGCTTTGTCAGGCCTGGCTGCAAGAGGCTTTGGATACGCCTTTTGAGGGCACCACCGTGGTGGTGACCCACTTTGCGCCCAGCTTGCACAGCGCCGACCCGCGCTATGGTTTGACCCCCGGCACCGCCGGTTTTTGCAACGCACTGGATGTGCTTTTGTCTCAGGCGCATTGGTGGTTGCATGGGCATTTGCATTGCCCTGCTCACTACACCCAGCATGGCTGCCGTGTAGTGGCCAACCCGCTGGGCTATGCGCACAAGGGCGAACAGCAATGGTTCGACCCTCAATGTCTGCTCAATATCTAAACTTAATTCGGCCCTCCACAACTTCAAGGTGTTCTCATCAATTCATGACTTGCGTCAAGGTCTGCATTGACAGACTCGCTAGATTCAAAGCTTGTTGATCACGTTCCGGAGAAGCTTTATGAAAATTCTGTTGGCTGTAGACGGCAGCGCCTACACAAAAAAAATGTTGGCCTATCTGGCCACACACAATGAGTTGTTCAGCACCAACAACCGATACACCTTGCTCACTGTTCAGGCGCAGATACCGCCCCGCGCCCGTGCAGCGGTAGGCAAAGAGGTGTTGGCCGACTTCCACCGTCAGGCGTCCGAGAAGATCCTCGCGCCCGTCTCCACTTTTTTGCTGCGACACGGCATCGATGCCAACAGCATCGCCAAAGTGGGGCATGCAGGGGAGCTCATTTCCAAAACTGCCGACAGTGGCAAGTTTGATTTGGTGGTGATGGGTTCACATGGCCACGGCACGCTGGGCAACTTGGTCATGGGTTCGGTGGCCACCCAAGTGCTGGCGAATTGCAAAGTGCCCGTGTTGCTGGTGCGCTGAAGTGCTGACGGGGAGGGCGCTGAAGCGGTGCGCTGAAGTGCTGCTTATCGTGCGCTCAAACCGTCAAAGCAGGTGCTCATGACCAAGTCCAAGATTTGCTCATCGGTGTGTTGTTCGCCCATTTTCAAGAACTCCAGCACCGGGTCGCAGGCCCGCGCAAACAGGGTATAGAGCACGGCAATGGCCGGTAAAGCCGGGTTGATCTTGCCATCGGCTTGCGCCATTTCAATCCAGCCACCCAAAGCATCACTGACTTCCATCAAGCCGTCCATGTAGTCTTTGCTGGCCATCAGTGTGGCGCGCAGACTGGAGTTTTGGCTTGGCAAGGACGGCATCAGGCCTTGCAACTTGAGCGTCATGGTCCAGCGTGTGGCCGCCTTGATTTTGTCTATGGGGGCCTGACTGGCGGGCACAGACTGTATGAACTCCTGGGCTTTGCGCATGGCGGTCACCATGGCAGCACAGGCCAGTTCTTCTTTGCTGGTGAAGTGTTTGTACAAACTGGCCTTGGCTATGCCCACTTCGGCGGCAACTTCGTCCACCGTCATCGCGTCAAAACCTTTTTCGGCCAGCAAGCGGTTCACAGACTGGATGATGGCGGTCTCTCGGGCCGCCAACATTTGGATCTTGAAAGACTTTTTAGGGGGTTTCTGGATAACGGTGTTCATTTTTGGAATTCTAGCCTTGTTGATCAAATAGTGACTCAGTAGTCACCCTCAATCCTGATGAATTCAGTTGGCGAGAATCAGCTGCGATAACAGCCTTTCCAGTTATTTAAGCCTTTTGCACCCCGGCCACACCGTGACGAATGGCCCACTGCGCCTGCGTTTTAAACACACCATCGGCTTGTGCCGGGTTGGGGGTGGTTCTGAATTCGACCGTCATGCCCTCAGGCTTTAGGTCCATCAAGGTGTACCCCCGTTCATCTGCCCGGGCGTGCACGATGTCCGGGTTGCTGCCCCGAATTTGGGCCAGCAAAGTTTCAGACAAGCCCCTAGAAGTCACTGAAGTGGTCACTAACTCACTGGCAACTATAGGAGACTTCTCGTCGTTGGGTCGAACCCTCAACTGGGCGGCCACATTCATGTGAACGTCGCCTCCCAGCAAAACCACGTTTTTCAGCTCGGCCTGGGCCACAGAATTGAGCAACCTGCTGCGCGCTTGCGGGTACCCGTCCCAGCCATCGGTGAAGGCACTGCGGCCCAAAGGGGTGTTGATGCCGCTGGAACTCATCTGGGTCGATTGCGCCACCAACTTCCATTGCGCATGGCTGCGGGTCAAGCCCTCGACAAACCACTTTTCTTGCGCCATGCCCAACATGCTGCGTGCCGGATCGGCCAAGGCATCGCAACCCACCACCACCCTGCCGCCGCCGCGCATTGGGTCCGGACAGGCTTGGTAGTCACGGTATTGGCGGCAATCGAGGGTCCATAAATCGGCCAAACGCCCCCAAGCCATCTGGTCATGAATGCGCATCTGGCTGCCGTTGGCCGGGTCTGGCCCCAACCTGACCGGCATGTGCTCAAAATAAGCTTGGTAAGCGGCGGCACGGCGGCGCAGAAACACCTGCGCATCGGTGAAGTTGCGGTCCCGATCGTTGGCGTAATCGTTCACCACCTCGTGGTCATCCCAGGTCATGACCCAGGTGTGTGCGGCATGACAGGCTTGCAGGTCGGCATCGCTTTTGTACTGCGCATGGCGCTCGCGGTATTCGTCCAACGCCTGGGGCACGCCCCCCAAATGCTTGCGAATTCTGTATTGCGGGTTGCTGCTTTCGTAAATGTAATCGCCCACAAAGAGCACCAAATCCAGGTCGCGTCGGGCCATTTCGCGATGGGCAACAAAATAGCCTTGCTCATAGTGCTGGCAAGACGCCAACGCCATGCGCAAGCGACTCACCGCGTCATGAACTCCGGGACTGGTCCGCGCGCGACCCGTGGAGCTGGTGGCGCTGCCGCACACAAATCGATACCAATAAGAACGTCCCGGCTTGAGCCCCTGGGCAATCACATGCACGCTGTGCGCCCGCGCTGCATGGGTCTGTACCCGCCATTGCTTGACAGGTTGGCGCAAAGCTTCGTCTGCAAAGACTTCGCACACCACTTGAACTTCTTGCGACTTGATGGCCGCATCGGTCTCTGCAATGTTCAAACGCGTCCACAACACCACGCTGTCGGGTTGCGGTTGCCCGCTGGCCACGCCCAATGTAAAAGGGTCGGTTTGCCAACTCGGCCCTTGCGCCGCAGCGGTCGTGGAGGTGCTTTGTGCCCGGGCGCTGTGATCATGCCAAGGGGAAAGCGCCAGCGCCAAGGCCATGCGATGCCAATCACGGCGGCTGAATTTGTCCCCTTGATTTTTGGCCATCCAGTACGCTAAAGGGTCTTGTTTATTCATAGAAATGGGGACTCAAATTGACACCACCGACTTATATAGTACAGGCCCCGGATGACTGGGATGTGTCTGATTCATGGCTTGAGCAGGCCTGAGGCGACAGTATGAAGCCGGGGTTCACTGCAAAATAGACGGCATGAATATCAGAAAAGACAATCTGGATGGTTTGGCCGTAGGCATACTTTTGGCTTGCTGCATGTTTTGGGGCCTGCAACAAGTTTTGGTGAAGGCCATCATGTCGGAGGTGGCGCCCCTATTTCAAGCGGGATTGCGCTGCATTGGCGCCTGTATGTTGTTGTTCATTTGGTGCCGCATTCGCGGTATCCG
>CAMDXR010000052.1 GCA_945877725.1 Limnohabitans sp. Rim8 | reverse complement strand
CCAAGCCTTGGGCCTGCTCTTTTTTGGGCATTGACTGGAAAAAAGAGGGCAGCGGCTCGGCCAAGCTGGAGTTTTTGGCGTCCGAGCGGGGCTGGTTTTACGAAGCGCACAGGGCTCAGGTCGATTGCCATGCCTTGTTGCAGGTGTTGGCGGCCCCCCTGTCAGACGGACAAACGGGGTTGCACAGGTTATTGGCAGGGGCCGAACAAACCCGCTACAAATTAAGGGCGACCGGGGCACCTTTTGAGGCCAAAGACAAGCTCAAGGCCCGAGGTTATCGCTGGGATGGTGAAGGCCGTGTCTGGTGGTGCAGTTTGTCATCAGATGAGGGTTTGGACGCCGAATGCGCTTGGTTGCGAGCCGAGGTCTATGGCACCCGAAGTGCGCGGGTTCAGCTCGAAGCACTGGACAGCCGGGTCCAGTTTTCCAGCCGGGCAGGGCTGTTGTCAGAGCGCGTGGTCTGATTTTTCGCTTAAACGCCCTGCAAGCAGGGATAATGCCGGGTTGCACACACCGTGTCTGCCCTCAAATGCAGGGTTCCGGTACAGAACCGGGGTCGCATTTGACTTTTGGGGCGTCCAGTTTGGCCCCTTTTTTTCAGGTTTACTCATGGCTCAATACGTATTTTCAATGAACCGGGTTGGCAAAATCGTGCCACCCAAGCGGCACATTCTCAAGGACATTTCTCTGTCCTTTTTCCCGGGCGCCAAGATCGGCGTGCTGGGGACCAACGGCTCGGGCAAGTCCACGTTGCTCAAGATCATGGCCGGAATCGACAAGGAAATTGAGGGCGAAGCCATCCCCATGGCGGGTTTAAAAATCGGTTATCTGCCTCAAGAGCCGATCATGGACCCCGAGCAAACCGTGCGCGAAGCCGTGGAAAGCGGCATGGGCGAAGTCAAGGCGGCGCAAGCCCGCTTGGAAGAGGTTTACGCGGCTTATGCCGAAGAAGACGCCGACTTCGACGCCTTGGCCGCCGAACAGGCCAAGCTCGAAGCCATTATTTCCACCGCTGGCGACGCCTCGGAGCACCAACTTGAAATCGCAGCCGATGCGCTGCGTTTGCCCGCTTGGGATGCCATCATTGGCAAGCTGTCAGGGGGTGAAAAGCGTCGCGTGGCCTTGTGCCGTTTATTGTTGTCGCGCCCAGACATGTTGTTGCTGGACGAACCCACCAACCACTTGGATGCCGAATCGGTGGACTGGCTGGAGCTTTTCTTGCAACGTTTTTCGGGCACTGTGGTCGCTATTACCCACGACCGCTACTTTTTGGACAACGCCGCAGAGTGGATTTTGGAACTCGACCGGGGTTCCGGCATTCCTTACAAAGGCAATTATTCCTCGTGGCTTGAGCAAAAAGATGCCCGTTTGGCCACCGAACAGCGTTCTGAAGATGCCCGTTCTAAGGCGATGAAAAAGGAACTTGAGTGGGCGCGTTCCAACCCCAAAGGCCGCCAAGCCAAAAGCAAGGCACGTCTGGCCCGCTTTGAAGAGCTGTCTGATCACGATTACCAAAAGCGCAACGAAACCCAGGAGATTTTTATCCCTGTGGCCGAGCGTCTGGGCAATGAGGTTTTCGAGTTCAAAAACGTCAGCAAGTCTTTTGGCGACCGTGTGCTGATCGATAACCTGAGTTTTCAGGTGCCTGCAGGTGCCATTGTCGGCATCATCGGCCCCAACGGTGCCGGTAAATCCACCTTGTTCAAGTTGATTGCAGGCAAAGAACAGCCTGACAGTGGCGAGGTCAAGATCGGCCAAACCGTGCGCATGGCCTTTGTCGACCAGAACCGAGACGATCTGAACAATGACAAAACCGTCTGGGAAGACGTTTCCGGTGGCTTAGATATTCTGAACGTAGGCAAGTTCCAGATGGCCAGCCGTGCTTATTGCGGACGCTTCAACTTCAACGGGGGAGACCAGCAAAAGAAAGTCGGCATGTTGTCCGGCGGCGAGCGTGGACGTTTGCACTTGGCCAAAACCCTGATTGCGGGCGGCAACGTCTTGCTGCTGGACGAGCCATCGAACGACTTGGACGTGGAAACCTTGCGGGCACTGGAAGATGCGTTGCTCGAATTCGCAGGTTCCATCATGGTCATCAGTCACGACCGCTGGTTTCTGGACCGCATTGCCACCCATATCCTGGCCGCTGAAGGCGACAGCCAGTGGGTGTTTTTCGATGGCAACTACCAAGAATACGAAGCTGACAAAAAGCGTCGTTTGGGAGAAGAGGGCGCCAAACCCAAGCGCGTGCGCTTCAAAGCATTGAAGTAATCAGCGCAAACTGAATAAAAACGGGCCCTTCGGGGCCCGTCGTTTTGTATACCTTTGGAGGGGAATTTTTTAACAAGGTTTAGCCAGACTTTTGATTTGTCGTGTCGTCTTCAACTTGCCGTAAGCACTGAGCCCGCGCCTTGTCTGACCACAGGTGCAGACCCTCCAGCAGGCCTCGTTGGCTGAAAGAACAACTCTCCTCACTGAACAAGGCGCTGGCTTCCATGCGGTCCAGCAGGCCACCCAAAACTTCGCCAAAACGCTCAGGCAAGGCCAAATGAAGAGCCTCAGAGCGCCATTTTTGGATCAAGGCGCGTTGGCTCAATTGCCCTTTTTCACAAGCCAGCAGGGCTTGTTTCATATTGTCCAAAGTATTGAGTGTTGGGCTCATGAGGCCTGTCTCCTTATGCGTATTCAACCCATGCATGTTCGTCAGACGCATTCTTCGCAGTCATTCAGGACATCATTATGGCGAAACGGACATGCGCTAAGGTCAAATAAAACGCATGACTGAGGGCCTTGAAACGCGGCCTTGATAAACACTTCGTTGGACGATTTAACCCAAGAAGGCTTTCACCCGCGCAGAGAACTCCGGCTGCTGTCCGGCCTTTAGAAAACCTTCAAGTTCATTTTGCAGGTGGCTTTGCAAGGTGCTGTTGCCACTCGTTCGCAGCAGCCTTTTGAAGTTCTTCAAAGACTCAGGGGGGACCGCTAGCCACTGGTTGACCACATCCTCAACGGCCGTAAGCAAAACCTTTGCAGGCACAACCTTGTTCACCAACCCCCAGCTACAGGCTTGTTCTGCATTCAGCGTGGGGGTTAGAGTAAACAGCTCAAAAGCACGCAAGGGGTTAACCAAACGTGGAAGAAACCACGATGTACCGCCATCAGGGCTACCCCCCAGTTTTGCATAGGCCAGATTGAGTTTCAAATTGTCGGCCGCAATCACATGATCAGACACCCAGACAAGACCCAAAGTACCGCCTGCAACGGGCCCGTGAATGCCCGCGACTATGGCGGTATCCAAGGCGCGCAAACCTGAAATGGCGACGTTGAAGTAGCCAATGGCTTCACTTAGCCAGTCATTCATAACGCCTTGTTCCAGGGCCTCACCAAAAGATTGGATGTCGCCGCCCACACCAAAGGATGAACCCTCGGCAACGATACTCAACACGCGGGGGGGCTGTTTCAACAGCAAAGTGGTGATTTCAGAAAGCGCTTTGAGTTCTTCCATGCGCAAAGCGTTGTTGCGTGCTGGGCGCGCAAGAGTCAGACGCGCGTGGTCATCGCTTAAACGTTCTAATCGAATGGTTTCGGTCATTGCGCTCTTTCTTCAATTTGCACTACTGCGCCTTGGGACTCATGCCATCTTCGGACCAACCGGGATGGTCAGCGAGTCGAGGCATGGGCAACGGCTGTAAGGCGTCAATTTTGTTGAGGTAAGCACGGTATTGAGCGAGCAGGACAGCACGCCCATCGGGGCCCGCGTAGGGCACATGATGGGCCACGAAAGGTGGCAATACGGTCATGCCCGTGAACCCCAACACGCCTTGGTGCAAGGGGGCCAGCAGGCTCAGCATTTCGCCATTGAGTGATTCCGGTCCAAAGGCTTGTGCAGGTGCGCCTGTGGTCACACAAACCAGGGCGCGTTTGCCTTTTAAACGCCCCTTGTCGAATATGGCACTTCGTCCGTAGACAGCGCCCGATATAAAAACGCGGTCAATCCATCCTTTGAGTATGGCGGGCATGCCAAACCACCACAACGGAAACTGCAAAATCAAAAGGTCTGCGCTTTGGAGTTTTTCCAGTTCGACACGAATATCAGGGGAAAGTCCGTTGTGGGCGTGGGCATGTCGTTGTTCAAGGGAAACGTTGAAATTTTCACTGTCGTAACAGCTTGAAAAGTCCTCCCGATCGATGGCCGGTTTAAATTTCATGGCGTAAAGATCAGAAACCTCCACCGCATGCCCTTGAGCTTGCAACTCATCCCGAGCCACATCGCGCAATGCTGCGTTGAAAGAGCGTGGTTCCGGATGAGCGTAGACGATGAGCGTTTTCATACAGAACAGTTCAGTTTCAACTGCGAAGCATTTCCTCGCTGATGATGATTTTGCGTACCTCCGTCGTACCTGCGCCAATTTCCAGCAGTTTGATTGCGCGATAAAGCCGGTTGATTTCTGACTCCCAGATGTAGCCCGTGCCTCCATGAATCTGTACAGCTTCATTGAGTACCTTGTTCATGGTCTCTGCGGTAAACATGACCGAGGCTGCCGTAATTTTGTGAATGCTGCCGCGACCGCCCCCGCCGATTTCAAGTTGGTTGGAAGCGCGCAGGGCCTGGTAGGTAAACAAGCGCATCGATTCAACCCAGACATACATGTCGGCCAGTTTGGCGCGTACCATCTGAAAGTCGGAAATGGGCTTGCCAAACTGATGGCGCGTGCGGGCGTAGTCCAAGGAGAGTTCCAGTGCACGTTCGGCAATGCCCAAGCAAATGGGCGAGATCATGGCGCGCTCCAAATCAAGGCCACTCATCACCACCTTCACGCCCTCATTGAACCCACCGATCAAATTCCTTGCAGGGACACGACAGTTGTCGAACACCAGTTCACCGGTCTGGCTTCCTCTGAAACCCATCTTCACCAGTTTTTGCGCCACGCTGAAACCTGGCATGTCCTTTTCGACAATGAAAGCAGAAATGCCCCGTGCGCCTAGCTGTTTATCCGTTTTGGCATAAACCAGAAGCACATCGGCCACAGGTCCATTGGTGATGTAAATTTTTCGGCCGTTGAGCAAGTAATCGTCGCCATCCGGTGTGGCTGTGGTGGCCATGGAGCCGAGCGCATCGGAGCCAGCACCGGGCTCGGTAAGCCCTAATGCGCCGATCAAATTGCCGCTGCAAAGACCCGGCAGGTAGCGCTGACGTTGTTCGTCGTTTGCGTTGCGGAAGATGTTGTAAAGGCAAAGGTTTTCGTGTGCAACCCAACTCAATGCCAGTGCGTGGTTCCAGCGCGAAAAGGCTTGCAGTACCAAACCGCTGGTGAACAAATCCATGCCCGCACCACCGTGAGCTTCGGGAACAGGAATTCCGAAGTAACCGGTTTCCCCGATTTTTTTGAAAACCTCTGTTGGCCACCATTCCTCGTTGTCCATCCGGGCGGCCAGCGGAAACATCTGCTCACGTCCGAAACGATCGGCCTGATCCAGGATGGTTTGTTCGTCCTCTGATAGGCCGGAAAAAAGCAGATCGATGGAGGTGGTTTGCGACACGGGGAAATCTCCTTTTGAAGTGACAATGGAAAATCCCATTGTTTATTGAAGAGCACTCAAATTTTTACAAGATCAAACGTGACTATGTCATAAAATTTTTTGAGGTACACAAGGGAATACACCTACAAAATAATTTTTACTTAATTAAATCAATAGGTTATGGTATTTTTTTGTTATTGAACTTGGGATTTTTGAACTTTTTTAATTTTTGAGTCCAGTTTATTTAATTGACTTATTCGCGGGCTGATTTCTAAAATGAGACCGTCCAACACCTGTCGAACAAAATGCTAACCATCACCAACCTTCAGGTCTTCTACGATCGCGCCGTCGAGGCCTTGCGCGATGTGTCGCTTGAGGTGCGCCCTGGGCAAATCGTGGCTTTGTTGGGGAGCAACGGCGCAGGAAAGTCCACTGTGCTCAAGTCAATTTGCGGAGTTTTGTATCCGGAAGATGGAGAGATCGTGGGCGGCACCCTTCATCATTTGGGGGCTGATCTCACCGGATTTGCGCCGCATGAAATCGTCCGTCGAGGCATTGTTCAGGTGCCTGAGGGGAGGCGACTGTTCGACAAATTGACGGTCGAAGAGAACCTGCTGATGGGGGGCTATTCCCGTCCGACAGGCGAAATAGCGGCCTCTCTAGATGAAGTTTTTGAACTTTTTCCTGATGTGAAACAACACCGAGATCGTGTCTCCGGATACCTTTCTGGGGGGCAACAGCAAATGGTCGCCATTGGCCGAGCGTTGATGGCCAAACCGAAGTTACTGTTACTCGATGAGCCCTCGCTTGGTCTTGCGCCACAAATTATTGCCGAGATTTTTGAGGCCGTCAGGCGTCTGCGCGACGACCAAGGCCTGACGGTTTTACTGGTAGAGCAGAACGCACAACTGGCACTTTCGGTGGCCAACTACGGTTACATCATGGAGCGTGGGCGCGTTGTGCTGGATGGTGAACCTGAAAAGCTCCTCTCCAACGATGACGTTAAAGAGTTCTACCTGGGTGTACAGGCGGGGGGCCAGGAGCGCCGCAGCATGCGTGAAGTCAAACATTACAAGCGACGCAAAAGGTGGCTTTCATGATGGTTCAAACTGAACCCTTGCTGGAAATGACGAACATATCCAAGCGTTTTGGGGGGCTGGATGCGTTGTTGGATGTGAATTTGCGGGTCATGCCCGGGCAGATTTACAGCGTCATCGGCCCCAATGGTGCGGGTAAGACAACCTTGTTCAACATGGCCTCTTGTCTCTTGCCCCCCACCACCGGACGCATCAAATTCAACGGCGACGACATCACCGGAAAGCCTGCGCATGCTTTATCCGGGTTGGGCATCGCACGAACCTTTCAGAATTTGGCCGTTTTTAAGCACGAAACGGTCATCGACAACATCTTGACCGGAATGCACGCGCATCTGCGTACCGGTATCTTGGGGGCGGCTATGTTTTGGGGGCCAACACGCAAAGCCGAGGTGGCTGCCCGCGAGGCGGCAGAGGAAATTGTCGAGTTTCTTGAAATTGAAACCATCCGGGATTTGCCAGTGGGAACGCTCTCCTATGGATTGCAAAAACGTGTGGAATTGGGTCGTGCACTGGCCATGCGTCCGCGCCTTTTGATGCTGGACGAGATGGTCTCGGGGATGAACCAAGAGGAGACCGAGGACATTGCGCGCTTTATTCTGGATATCCGGGAGGAGCGAGGCATCACTGTGGTCATGATTGAACACGATATGGGCATTGTGATGGACATATCAGACCATGTTTGTGTGCTCAATTTTGGTCGAAAGATTGCCGATGGAACGCCTGCAGAAGTGTCTGCCAACCCGGCGGTGGTGGCGGCCTACCTTGGCCTGTCCGACTCCGCGGTCAACGGGGGCAAACCATGAGCGCCCATGACAAGGCTATGGCCGATGCAAGCTTGCCCCCTGGGGTCGCAGAGGGCCGGGCCACCATGCCGGGTTTGCTGCGCTATCGTGCCCAGCACACCCCCGACCAAATAGCGCTGCGGGAGAAGGTCCGCGGTGTTTGGCAGGGGGTAACGTGGGGGGGGTATTTCCAAAAAGTGCAAGCTTTTGCGCTTTATCTGCGTGCACAGGGGTTCGGCCCGGGTGACAAACTGGTGATAGCCTCCGACGGCTCGCCAGAGTGGTTTTATGCTGACTTGGCAGCGCAATCTTTGGGGGGCGTCACGGTGGGCATCTATCCCACCAACCCATGGCCGGAACTCCAATACATCGTGCGCCACTGCCGTGCCAAGGTGGCCGTTTGCGGCGACCAAGAGCAGACCGATAAAGTCTTGGAGGCCATGCGCCAGGGAGATGGGTTGCCTGATTTGCGCCATGTTCTGACGGTAGATTGGAAAGGCATGCGGCACTACTCGGAGGCGTGCCTTTTGTCCTTTGAAGAAGCCTTGGCGCAGGGCGGCATCCTGGCCAAGCAGGGCTCAGAGATCAGTGCATTGGATGCTTTGATTGATGGGGTACTGCCTGAGCAAGATGCATTGATTGTTTACACCTCAGGAACAACCGGCATGCCCAAAGGCGCCAGGATCTCCCATCGGGGTATTCTTTTCAATGCCCTGCAGTTGGGACAGGTCCAGCAATATGCTGGCAAACCGCTGTCGGTTGTTTGTTATTTGCCTTTGTGTCACGTTGCCGAAAGGCTCATGTCTACAGTGGTACAACTGGTCTATGGTTCGGTGGTTTACTTCGCAGAATCCATTGATGCCGTGACCCATAATTTACGTGAAATCGGGCCCAGTTATTTCTTCGGAGTCCCCCGCATCTGGGAGAAACTTCAGCACCAAATCCTGATCTCCGCGCGAGAAGCCAGGCCTTGGGTTCGTCGAGTCTTCGAGTTATCAATGGCGATTGCCAAGCCCATTGCTGAGAGAGCCATTGCGAATGGGGATCGGTACGTCAATTGGCGTGATGCACTCCTTGCACGTTTATTGAGGTGGTTGGTCTTCAGCAACCTGCTGGCTTCAGTGGGCTTGGATCGAACTTGGGTGGCCATGACGGGTGGCGCTTCAATTTCACCAACGGTCATTCTCTTTTTTAGGGCCATGGGTGTTCCCATTTACCAAATCTACGGGATGACCGAGACCAGCGGTGTGACACACAGTCAGATCCATGGCCATGCCCGGTTGGGTTGGTGCGGCCCATTGCTGCCCAAGGTAGTTGAGCAGAAGGTAGGAGACGACGGAGAGTTGTTGGTGCGCGGTCCGATCGTCTTCAATGGCTATCTCTATAACGAAGAGGCCAGCGCACAGGCCTTTACAGAGGGGTGGTTGCATACCGGGGACATTGTTGTGCTCGAAGAATCAACGGGTGAAGTCAAAATTCTCGATCGTAAAAAAGCCATTTTGATCACCAGCGGAGGCAAAAACATCACGCCATCGCTGATTGAGGATTCTCTCAAGGAAAGTCTTCATATCAGCGAGGCGGTCTTGTTGGGAGATGGCCGAAACTTCATTTCCGCGCTGATCCAAATTGACCTGGACACAGTCGGCAAGTGGGCCCAAGACCGTGGTTTGGCCTATACCACTTACGAGTCATTGGCGTCTTTGCCTTCTGTGCGCGAGTTGATTGAGACCGATGTCAAGCGAGTGAACGAGCGGTTCTCCCGGGTCGAGAGCATTCGCAAATTCGTGATTCTGCGCAAACAGTTGGATCATGACGACGGCGAGTTGACCGCCACGATGAAGGTCAGGCGCAATGTGATCGAGAAAAAGTTTGCGGCAGAAATCGCAGAAATTTACGGACAAAGCAAGGAGATGCAGGGATGAATTATTTCTTGAATCTTTTGATGTCGGGCTTGGTCATCGGCTCTTTGTACGGATTGATCTCCATGGGTTTTGCCATCGTCTATCGGGCGACCGGCATGGTGAACTTTGCTGTCGGCGAAACCATGATGTTGATTGCTTACATCAGCTATAACCTGGCGCAGTTTCCAGGCTTGGGATTTGCAGGGCTTTTACTGACCACCATTCCAATTTCGGTCTTGTTGGGTTTGTTGATTGAGCGCATCTTCATACGTCCCATGTTGGGCGAGCCCATGTTTTCTCGTGTCATGGTCACCATCGGTTTGGCTGTTGTGATCCGTTCTGCCGTCATTCTGATTTGGGGTGTGGAGCCAAAGGCCTACCCGCGACCGCTGGGGGACGAGGTGATTAAGTTCGGTGAACTCGCCCTGTATCCGGGTCAAATTTTCTCTCTTGTTGTGATGGCTTTGTTGTGCTTGATGATGTGGGCCTTCTTTAGGCACTCTAGGGTGGGTATCGCCATGCGAGCAACATCCAATAATGAGACAACAGCCTTGCTGATGGGCATCAACGTGAAGCGAATCAGCGCCATATCCTGGGCACTTTCCTCTGTATTTGCGGCTTTTGCCGGACTGTCGTTTTGCTTGATGTTCAGTTTGGAGCCGGAAATTTCCCAGATGGGTCTGCGCGGATTCCCGGCCAGCATTTTGGGCGGACTGGATTCGGTGATCGGCGGGGCTTTTGGAGGCCTGGTCATCGGGGTGGCTGAAAACATGGCCGGTGGCTACCTCGGGCGCGGTTTAAAGGAAATTGCCGGATTCGTTCTCATCATTGTTGTCTTGATGGTCAAACCTTACGGCCTCTTTGGTCAACGAGAAATCGAGCGTGTCTGATGCGTACCCAAACCTACAAAACCAATTACGCTGAGCTGGTGGCATTAACGCCACATGCCTCCAACTGGGCTTGGGCCTTGATGGGCTTGCTGATAGTTGCTTGTGCCCCGCTGATACTGGGGTCGCATGGCCTCAATATTTTGTCGGTTATTTTTGTCATGGCCATTGGCATTCTTGGCTTGAACCTTCTCACGGGGGTTACCGGCTTGATCTCGCTTGGACACGCTGGTTTCTTGCTGATCGGTGCATATTCCCAAGCCATTCTGACCACTGATTACCACTTTCCGGCGTGGTTGGCCATATTCGCCTCAGGTCTTGTGGCTGCCCTCGCCAGCCTGGTGGTGGGAATTCCCTCGTTGCGTCTCAAAGGTTTGTATTTGGCCATCACCACACTGGCCTTCACCTTCATCGTTCGTCACATCGTTTTGTTTGCCGAAAGCATCACCCGTGGTTCGGAAGGAATGGCGGTTGAGCCTTTGAAAATATTGGGTTACGCCATCAAGAGTGATATGCCATTCTTTTATGTGGCCTTGATCATGCTGGTGTTCTTTATCCTGATCACGCTGAACATCATGCGATCCCGCATTGGCCGTGCTTGGTTGGCCGTGCGCGACCATGACATCGCTGCTCGGGCGATGGGCATTAACCTCATGCGTTACAAGCTGTTGGCTTTTATGGTTAGCGCTTTTTATACCGGGGTCGCGGGGTCATTGGTGGCACTCCAAACGCGATATATCAACGTGGATACCTTCAGCATCCTAATCAGTATTGAGGCCTTGGCCATGATCATTGTTGGCGGCATGGGGCGTGTCCACGGCGCACTGCTGGGCACCGTGCTCATTTTGCTGTTGCCCGAGTTGTTGAATTTCAGTTTTTCTATCGCTGGTGATCGATTTACCACCCTCATGGCTGATCGTATTTACGAGATCAAGGGGCTGATGTATGGCGTGGTGATTTTGTTGTTTCTGCGCTTGGAGCCAGAAGGTCTGGCCGGGATCTGGCGCAAAGCGAAAAGGTTCTGGGTGCATTGGCCTTTGTCGCAGTAACTGCGACACAGGTTAAGGCAGCAGAGGCACTGCACCGGAATACCCCGGGAGCGGGCAATTTTAAAAGGAGACTCAGTCATGCGTAATTCAATTCGTCGATTGGCCACTGGCCTGAAGAAAACATCCGTGATTGCACTGTCCATTGGTGCTGGTTTCGCCAGTGCACAGGATGTGGGTGTCACAGCTACAGAAATTCTGCTGGGTGAGGTACAGCCCATGTCTGGCCCCGCTTCCTTGATTGGCAAGGCCGGCGCTGCGGGTTCTAAGCTGGCTATTGCAGAGATCAATGCCAATGGCGGCATCAATGGCCGCAGACTCCGCGCTATTTACGAAGACGATGGCTACGTGCCCGCGCGCTCTGTTTCTGCGGTCAAAAAATTAATTGACTCCGACAAAGTTTTTGCCCTGACAGGCACAACAGGCAGTTCCCATATGGTGGCAATGTTGCCCACCATTGAAGAAGCAAAGATTCCCACTATCGTGCACATGGCCCCCAACCCAGCGGTGGTGAACCCACGTCGTCCCACGGTGTTCATGATCGGACCGGATTACGATTACGCGGGTTACGTACCGATCAACCACATGATCGAGAAGATGGGCCAGAAGGGTGGCAAGTTCGGCATCCTTTATCAGGACGACGACTTTGGCAAGGCGCTGTTGGCGGGTTACGTGAAAGCAGTCAAACAACATGGCGTAGCCAGCGTGGCCGAAATCCCATTTAAGCGCGGAGCAAAAGATTTTTCTGCTGAAGTGCTGACCCTCAAGGAAAAAGGTGTCACTGCTTTGTACCTGGGTACATTGACCACCGAGTCAGCAGCGGTCATGGGCGAGCTCAAGCGATTGGGCATGAAACCAGTGATCGGTACCTTGTGGGCGGGGCAACTTCCGGCCGCAGTCAAACTTGCTGCACCCTCCGGTTTTGAATACCTTATCCCTGATTACTACGCATCCAACTACGACCCCACGGGTATCAAACTGATGGAGGTTGCCAAAAAGTTCTTGAGCGCTGACGACTATGACAACTTCAACCGATACACGGTCAGTGGCTATGTGGGCACGATCGTTTTGGCTGAAGGTATTCGTCGCTGCGGTGCCGCCGTGACGCGTACTTGTGTGGTGGCCGAGTTGAACAAACTCAACAACTTCAGCACCGGCGGATTGACGGGCCCCGTATCGTTTAACAACCCCAAGGCGCAGGCTGTGCTGCCGATCAAGTTGTTCCAGACCGATCCGAAGAACGCCAGTGTCAAATCGGTGACCGACTTCATCGCCTACTGACCCGGCTAACCCCAAGCTCAAGACGCCAACCATGAATGCTGCAGTTCACCAGCCCCCCCACCCCGGAACAGGCAACGCCGAGCGTTACCGTTCGGTTTTCCGACCTGGTTTGTTCGATGGACAGACCATTGTTGTCACTGGTGGAGGGAGTGGTCTGGGCCGCTGCACAGCGCATGAGTTGGCAAGTCTTGGCGCACGTTTGGCACTGGTAGGCCGCAAGCTTGACAAACTTGAGGCCGTGTCCGCTGAATTGGCCGTTGCTTACCCGGAGTCTGTGGGCAAAGTCACACT
>CAMDXR010000051.1 GCA_945877725.1 Limnohabitans sp. Rim8 | reverse complement strand
CCAACTCTGGGATCAGTCCAAATTTAATCAAGTCTTCGGGCTCGACTTCGGCAAAGACCTCGGTCAAAGAGCGTTGCTTCTTGCTTTTAACTGTCGCACCAAAGCCAATACCACCGGATTCAGTGCGGTTCTCGATGACTTTTTCAAGTCCGGCAAAAGCCCCGCCACAAATAAACAGAATGTTGGTGGTGTCGATCTGCAAAAAATCTTGGTTGGGGTGCTTACGGCCACCCTGCGGGGGTACGCTGGCCATGGTGCCCTCAACCAATTTAAGCAATGCCTGCTGAACGCCCTCGCCTGAAACATCGCGGGTAATAGAGGGGTTATCCGACTTGCGAGTGATTTTGTCAATTTCGTCAATGTAGACAATTCCGCGCTGCGCACGGTCTACGTCGTAGTTACAGGTCTGCAAAAGTTTGGCGACGATGTTTTCAACGTCCTCACCCACATAACCGGCTTCGGTCAAGGTGGTCGCATCGGCCATGACAAATGGGACATCCAGCATGCGTGCCATGGTTTGGGCCAGCAAGGTTTTGCCGGAGCCCGTGGGACCAATCAACAAAATGTTGCTCTTGGCCAGTTCGACATCGTCCTTCTTGGCCCCCTCTTTGTGTTTGAGGCGTTTGTAGTGGTTGTAAACCGCCACAGCCAAACTGCGCTTGGCCTTCTCCTGGCCAATGACATAGCTGTCGAGATTGGTTTTGATGTCCAGAGGCGTCGGCAAACCCTCTTTTGCCCCCTCGCTCACCGTGGTGGTGGCCAGTTCATCGCGCACGATGTCATTGCATAAATCAATGCACTCATCACAAATGAATACCGACGGACCAGCGATCAGCTTTTTGACCTCGTGCTGGCTTTTGCCGCAAAAGGAGCAAAACAGGTTTTTCTCAGAAGTTGAGCCTTTTTTATCGGCCATAAAAGTCGCCTTGGAAACCGTAATGTGTGAATGATAGCGAAAGAAAAACGGCGTTCACCTTGAGAGGTAAACGCCGTCTGTCAGGGTACCGGATGCAACAGGCGCCCTTAAGCGCGCTTGGATATCACTTCGTCGATCAAACCGTAGTCTTTCGACTCTGCTGCGGACAGGTAATAGTCGCGTTCTGTGTCGAGCTCAATTTTATCCAGCGGTTGGCCTGTATTTTCGGCCAATATGCGGTTCAGATGGGCGCGGGTCTTGATGATTTCACGGGCCGCGATCTCAATTTCAGTGGCCTGACCTTGCGCACCACCCAAGGGTTGGTGAATCATGATCTTGGAGTTAGGCAGCGAAAAGCGCTTGCCTTTGGCCCCGGCGGACAGCAAAAAAGCCCCCATGCTGGCGGCCATACCGTTGCATAAAGTAGACACATCGGGCTTGATGAAGTTCATGGTGTCGTAAATAGCCATGCCGGCACTGACAGATCCGCCAGGAGAGTTGATATAGAGGGAAATGTCCTTTTCGGGGTTTTCGCTCTCCAAAAACAACAATTGCGCGACGATCAAATTGGCCATTTGGTCGTTGACCGGGCCCACCATGAAGATGACGCGCTCTTTGAGCAGGCGGGAATAGATGTCGTAAGCGCGCTCACCGCGGCCCGACTGTTCGATAACCATGGGCACCATGCCCAAATTTGTGATTTCCAGTGCGCTCATCATTTCTCCAAGAATTTCAAGATGACTTTAACCAAGTTTTCATCCCCTCCAAAGACATGGGGCTTGTCTGCCTGACTGCAAGCCCGGCACAAGCCCCATTCTTCATGGATTCAAAACGCCTTCAGGCCTGTTGCCCCATGAGTTCTTCAAAAGTGATGGCTTTTTCGACAACTTTGGCCTGTGCCAGCACGAAATCAGAGACATTGCTCTCAATGACCACAGCTTCCACCTCAGCCAAACGTTGGTTGTCACTGTTGTACCAGCGGACCACGTCATCAGGACGCTCGTAGCTGGAAGCCAACTCTTCGATGTGGGCCTTGATTTGCTCAGGCTTGGCGTGCAAGGTATTGCCGCGCACGACTTCTGCCACCACCAAGCCCAAGCGCACGCGCTGCTCAGCCTGGGGTCGGAAGATGTCGTCAGGAATAGGGGCTTTGTCTGCATCTTTAACGCCACGCTGCTTCAAGTCAGCACGGGCACCCTCTTTCAGGCGCTCGATTTCGGACTGGACGATGGACTGGGGCAGGTCCAACTCGGCCTTGGCAACCAAAGCGTCCATGGCGGCCTGCTTGTTGCGGGCCAGCAAACGGAACTTGACCTCGCGCTCGAGATTTTTACGGATATCGGCACGCAAACCTTCGACGGTCGCATCGGCAATGCCCAAGGATTTGGCCAAGGCTTCATTGACTTCAGGCAAGTTGGCGGCTTCGATTTTCTTGATGGTGACCATGAAGTCAGCTGTTTTGCCGGCCACATCTTGGCCGTGGTAGTCGGCCGGGAAAGCCAAGGGGAAGGTTTTGCTCTCGCCCGACTTCATGCCGCGAACAGCCTCTTCGAACTCCTTGAGCATCTGGCCATCACCCAAAATGAACTGGAAATCTTCGGCTTTTCCGCCTGAGAAAACTTCGCCGTCAATCTTGCCTTCAAAGTCGATCGTGGCACGGTCACCTTCTTGCGCCGCAGCATCCTGGGCGCGTTGGGCAAAGGTGCGGCGCTGTTTGCGCAGGATGTCGACTGTTTTTTCGATGGCAGCATCGCTGACTTCAGCAGTCAACTTTTCCACTTGTGTGTCTGCCAAATTACCCAGTTTGACTTCGGGATACACCTCGAAGATGGCCTCAAAGTTCAGGGAACCCTCTGGCGCGCCTTCTTTTTCGGAAATTTTGGGCTGACCGGCGACGCGGACTTTGGCCTCGTTGGCCGCCACAGAAAAGGCTTCACCCACTTTGTCATTCAAGACTTCGTACTGAACCGAGTAGCCATAACGCTGGGCCACCACGTTCATAGGCACTTTGCCTGGACGGAAGCCGTCCATTTTGACCGTACGGGCCATTTTTTTGAGACGGGCGTCAACCTCGGACTGAATGGCCGTCACGGGCACAGTCAGGGTAATTTTGCGTTCCAGCTTTTCAAGGGTTTCAACAGTCACTGTCATCGTCGTTCTCGGTTAATGTGAATCTCTTTCGTGCATCAGGACTGGCCCGAACACATGAAAGTGGGGTTGGTGCGCGGGGCGGGACTCGAACCCGCACAGTGTTGCCACCGTCAGGACCTAAACCTGGTGCGTCTACCAATTTCGCCACCCGCGCAGGTCAAAACAAAAAGGGCGTCAGGCCCAATCAAACGCTTAAAAGCTGTTTGTTGCACCTGACTGCCCGGTTGAAATCGGTCAATCGTCTATTTTAGCCAATTCGAGGGGCTAAATTTTGGTGGCTTCCTCATTTGGCCTCGGAATCCTGAACCAAGCCGCATACATGGCGGGCAAGGCCAACAAGGTCAAGGCGGTGGCCACGATCAAGCCCCCCATGATGGCAACCGCCATCGGGCCCCAAAAAATGCTGCGAGACAAAGGAATCATGGCCAAAACTGCGGCCGCTGCTGTCAACACAATCGGGCGCAATCGGCGCACGGCAGACTCAACAATGGCTTGCCAAGGGGGCATACCGCTGGCGCGGTCTTTTTCAATCTGGTCGATCAGAATGACTGAGTTTCGCTGGATCATGCCCATCAAAGCGATCACACCCAGCAAGGCCACAAAACCGAATGGCCTGTTCAAGGCCAGCAAAGAAGCCGCCACGCCAGCCATGCCCAAGGGCCCAGTCAAAAACACCAACATGGCGCGACTGAAGCTTTGCAACTGCAACATCAACAGGGTAAAAGTGATGAACAACATGACCGGCACACCCGCAGCAATGGAGGATGAGCCCTTGGAACTCTCCTCTACTGCCCCGGCAACCTCTAAGCGATACCCTTGCAAGCCCTGCCCTTGCCAGCTTGCCTCAATCTTTTTCAAGGCCGGCAACAACTGCGCCGTGATGGTGGCGCCCTGAAAGCCTTCGGCAATGTCCGATTGCACCGTGATAGCGTATTGCCGCCCTTCGCGCCACATCACACCCGGCTCCCAGACAAAGACCGGTTTGGCGATTTGCAGCAACGGAATCAAGCGGCCTGTGGCGGTCGGAACATAAGCTTGCGACAAATCCGATAAAGCATCTCTTTCGGCCAAGGGTTGGCGCAAAACGATGTCAATGATTTTGTCGTTTTCGCGGTATTGCCCCACGGGCGTGCCCGTGAGCATCGTGCGAGCGGCCTGCGCAATGGACTGGCTGGTCACCCCCAAAGCGCGGGCCTTGGCCTGGTCCACTTCCAGCCGAATGGCCTTGACAGACTCGTTCCAATTGTCGTTAACGCCCCGGGTATTGGCGTTTTTCTGCATCTCGGCTTTGATCTCGTCGGCTTTTAGGCGCAACACCTCAGGGTCGGGTCCGACCACCCGAAATTGCACGGGAAAAGGAACGGGTGGGCCATTGGGCAGCAATTTCACCCGAGCCCGCACCTCGGGAAACTCTTGTGCGAGCAACGTGGGCAACCTGTCTCTCAGCTGTTCACGGGTTTTCAGGTCTTTGGGCAACACAATCAACTGCGAAACATTGCTTTGTGGAAAGATCTGATCCATGGGCAAATAAAAGCGGGGCACGCCGGAGCCAATCCAAGTGGTCACCGATTGGATGCCCTCCTCCTGCGCCAAGCGCTGCTCGACCCGCTGGGCCAAGGTCTCGCTGGCGACGAAAGGTGAACCCTCGGGCAGCCACAGATCCAAGATGATCTCAGGGCGACTGGAGTCCGGGAAAAACTGTTGCTGGACTTTGCCCATGCCCAAAATGCCCATGACAAACAACACCACCGTGATGCCGATGGTTTTCCAACGGTGGGTGACGCACCAAGTCACCCAAGCCCGAAAGTGACGGTAAAAAGGGGTGTCAAACATCTCTGCCGAATCGTGCGACTTGGCCGTGATCGCGTGTTTTGGCGACTTGAGCAACCACGCCCCCAAATAAGGGACGAAGTACACCGAAGCCACCCAACTGACCAGCAATGCCACCACCGTGACCGCAAAAATGGCAAAGGTGTATTCGCCCGTCATGGACTTGGCCATGCCAATGGGCAAAAAACCAGCGGCAGTGATCAGTGTGCCGGTCAACATGGGCATCGCGGTTAACTCGTAGGCAAAGGTCGCGGCACGGACTTTGTCGTAGCCCTCCTCCATCTTGCGCACCATCATTTCAACGGCAATGATGGCATCGTCCACCAACAAACCGAGGGCAATGATCAGAGAGCCCAATGAAATTTTGTGCAAGCCGATGCCAAAGTAATACATGGCTAAAAAGGTGACTGCCATCACCAGTGGAATCGTGATGCCCACCACCAGCCCGGGGCGAATGTCCAACGTCCAACGCCGCCACAAAGGGTGTTGACCGGGTCGTTTGTGCAAACCCAAGGCCAGAAAACTCACGGCCAAAACAATCACCACGGCCTCAATCAAAACTTTGATGAATTCGTTGATGGAATGCGACACCGCCGATGGTTGGTCCTGCACTTGCTTGAGCAACATGCCAGCAGGCAAGCTTTCTTCCAGGGCGTCAACTGCCGTGCGCAAGGATTTACCCAGGGCAATAATGTCTCCCCCCTTGGCCATGGACACCCCCAGCGCAATGACCTCTTCGCCCTGGTGATGAACTTTGACCGAGGGCGGATCCGCATAGCCTCTGGTCACGGTGGCGATGTCTGACAAGCGGAGTTGTGCCCCCGAAGACCCCCGGATCGGCATGGCCTTCAAGTCGTCCAAGCTCTGAAACTGACCGCCCACACGAATTTGGACCACATCCACGGGTGACTGCACATTGCCCGCTGACTCGACCGCATTTTGTTGGTTCAACTGGGCAATCACCGCCCCCATGTCCAGCCCTCTTTGGACCAAATTCTTTTGCGAGACCTCGACAATGACCTTCTCGTCCTGCACGCCAAAAAGCTCGACCTTGGCGACATCGGGCACGCGCAACAAAAATTGTCGCAAGTTGTCCGCCTCAAGCTTGATTTCTGCGGCGCTAAAGCCCTGACCGCTCAAGGCGTAAATCACGCCATAGACCTCGCCAAACTCATCGTTGAAAAACGGACCTGAAACGCCCTGCGGCAAGCTGCCCCGCATGTCTCCAATTTTTTTGCGTACCGTGTACCAAACCTGCGGCACATCTGCAGGCTTGGAGTTGTCCTTGATCTGGAAAATGATCTGGGCCTCACCCGGCTTGGAATAACTGCGGATTTTGTCAACAAATGGCACTTCTTGAAGGGTCCGCTCCAGCTTGTCGGTCAATTGCTCGGCCACTTGTTGGGCCGTCGCGCCCGGCCAATACGCCCGAACCACCATGGCCCGAAAGGTAAAAGGCGGGTCTTCGTCCTGGCCCAACTGAAAATAAGCGGCCATGCCCAGCACCATGAGCACCACCATGAGGTAACGGGTCAGGGCCGGGTGTTCCAGCGCCCAGCGCGAAAGGTTGAATCGCGTGTTGTCGGTACTGCTCATGGCATCACCGTTGGCCAGACAAAGTCGGCACAGCTGTGGGCGACGCAGGGGCTTGGGCGTCTGCGGCTCGATAAACAGAGACTTTTTGCCCTGCAGTGAGCACATGAACACCTGCGCTCACCACCTTCTGCCCAGGCTTTAAACCCGAGACGATGACCACCTCATTGCCGTCCAAAGGTCCCAGTTGCACCACTTGGGTCTGGACAGTCATGCTGGATTCATCAAGCACCCAGACCACCGTGGTCTGCCCTTCCTTGAGAAGTGCACTGGTTGGTAACTTGATCACGTCGGGCTGACTGCCTTTCAAATTGGCCGCCAAAACATGCAAAGTGGCCCCCAATGGCAAACGATCCGAACCCTCCAGCGCCAGCTTCACGGCATAAGTGCGCGTGATCGGATCGGCGCTTGCCGCCAGTTCACGCACCTTGCCTTTGAATACTTGACCGCTACTGGCCAATTTAGCTTGCATCGGCTGCCCCACTTGAAGGGCCATGGCGACAGCCTCGGACACAGCAAATACGGCGTCTCTCGGCCCCTCATGCGCTAATTTAAAGACCGGCTGCCCCGCTGAAAGAACCTGCCCCACTTCGGCTTCGACGGCCGTGATCACCCCTGCGTGGGTCGCCAGCAATCGGGCATAGCCCGCTTGATTGCTTTGAACTTGGGCTTGTGCCTTGGCCTGATTCAGGGATGCATCGGCTGCTTTAAGGGTGGCTTCGCGTCGCTCCAGCTCAGCTGAGCTGATGAAGTTCTGGCTTTTCAGGGTTTCAAAACGCTTGAAGTCTGCCTCTGCCAAATCACGCTGGCTTTGCGCTGCACTCACCAAGGCCCTGGCTGCCTGAAGCGCCAGTTGGTAATCATTGGCGTCAATTTGAGCCAACAATTGCCCTGAGACAACCCGCTGCCCCTGATCCGCCTGGCGTTGCACCAACTTGCCCCCCACCTGAAAGCCCAAACGAGACTCCACACGAGCGCGGACTTCGGCCGAATATTCGCCCTCAATGTTCATGGCAGTGCCCGACACCGTCAGCAACTTCACCGCGCGCAAAGGCTCTTTGGGTACTTCTGTTTTAGAACACGCAGATAAACCAATAAGGACAACCAGGAACGTGCAAAAACAGAAAACTCGCCGTGCGGCGAGCGAGAAACAAAAAAACATGGAGATCCCAGGAAAATAATGACCGACTGGTTAGTAATTTTATGAATGTCACCCAACGTGTCAAGCGACAATAGATTAACACCCTGCTTAAAAACCCAATTGATGAAGCCCCCCCCAAACGTAGTAATGAGCCCTGGTCAAAGGAAAATCCTGCGCGACGTGTCACGCTCGTTTGACCTGTCCATCCGCCTGTTGCCAAGCACTTTGCAAGCCCCAGTGGCCATAGGCTATCTGCTGGCCAGAGCCACCGATACCGTGGCGGACACCGCTGCGCTGGACCTGAACGAAAGACGGGTATTGCTCAATCTCATGACCCAGGTCATCGCCACGCCCGCACAGGACACAGCCCAAACCCAAGAGATCAGCCGACTCAGCCAAGCCTTCGCTGCGCAACAAACCGACCCGCATGAACGCGCCCTCATGCAAGCACTGCCCCAATGCCTTCCTCTGATCCAGGCCCTGGACGAAGCCGACCAAGCCAGCGTGCGCCAAGTGCTGGGACACATTACCCGAGGTCAGCAAGGGGACATGACACGCTTTGGCCCCGGGCTGAACGCCCTGAATACGCAAGCTGAACTTGAAGACTACACCTGGTGCGTGGCGGGTTCTGTCGGTGAATTTTGGACCGAGCTGTGCACACGTCACCTCCCCGGCCATGCTCACTTGCCACAAGCCGAGATGATGCAAATTGGGCGGGAATATGGAAAAGGCCTGCAACGGCTGAACATATTGCGCGATGCGGGCACCGATCTGGCGGCGGGGCGTTGTTACTTTCCCATCGAAAACCTGACCCGCTTTGGCTTGACTCCCCAACAATTGGCCGAGGCCGCGAGCGAAAACGCTGCCCACAGTCCGGCCACTTTGAAGTCATTTGAGCCTTTGTTTTCAGAGTGGCTGGACCACACCCAGACTCAATTGGCCGGTGGCATGCGCTATGCCACCGCCTTGAAACCCTTGCGGTTGCGCTTGGCCAGTGCCTTGCCTGCGCTCATTGGGGCACGCACCGTGGCGCTGCTCAGGCAAACCGGGCCCGCCGCTTTGACCCAACGGATCAAAATGCCCCGACATGAAATGCGCTGGATGATGTGGCAAATTGCCCTGGGCCTAGGATCGGCAGCTTCATTGACCCGGCAATTCGAAAAAATGTCGGTCCATTAACAGACTTGATTGACTGATTTGGGTGCGAAAATCAGCGCCCATGACCCCGCAAGACTACGTTCAACAAAAAGCCGCCGCCTCAGGCAGCAGCTTCTATTACGCCTTTTTGTTTTTGCCGACCGAACGGCGTGCCGCCATCACGGCTTTTTATGCGTTTTGCCGGGAAGTGGACGACGTGGTTGACGAAATCAGCGACCCCAGCGTCGCAGCCGCCAAATTGGGCTGGTGGCAAAAGGAAGTTACCCAAGCGTTTGCAGGCCAAGCCAGCCACCCCGTGATGCATGCCCTGATGCCACTGGCCCCGGCTTTTGGCATTGAAAGCAGGCACCTTAGGGCCGTCATTGAAGGCTGCCAAATGGACCTGAACCAAACCCGCTACCTCGACTTTCCGGGCCTGACGAAATACTGCCATTTGGTGGCGGGTGTGGTGGGCGAAGTGGCGGCCCGGATTTTTGGGCAGACCGACGAAGCCACCACCCTTTATGCCCACAAACTCGGGTTGGCCTTCCAGATGACCAACATCATCCGGGATGTCGGCGAGGATGCCCTGCGTGGACGCATTTACCTGCCCCTAGACGAACAGCAACGTTTTGATGTGAAAGCCCAAGACCTGCTTCAGCGCAACTACTCGGAACGCTTCTCGGCGCTGATGAAGTTTCAGACCGAGCGGGCCCACGCCTTGTACGACGAAGCCTTGGCACTGCTGCCAACCGCAGACCACCGCGCCCAAAAACCGGGCCTCATGATGGCCAGCATTTACCGCACCCTGCTGCGCGAAATCGAAGCCTCAGGCTTTCAGGTGCTGCACCAGCGTATTGCGCTTACGCCACTGCGCAAGCTGTGGCTGGCTTGGAAGATGCAGGCGCTGGGGCGGTTTTAAAGGTTCAATCTCGCCAGAGCTGAATCACTTCATGCCCCGCGCCTGCTTGTACGCGGGTCGTCCCAGGCAAAGACTCAACCATGCTTGCAGGGCCGGATAGTTCTGCAACAAACCCGCAGCCGGCAGAATCCATCCGGCCACACTCGCCACGCATACATCCGCCACAGTGAACCTGTTCGCGGCAAGATAGCGCTCTCCCCGGGCGTTTTGGGCCATCAGGTGTTGCTCCAAAACGGTCAGCGGCACCTTCAAGCGGTTTTCGGCTTGCTCTGCCAAATCAGGCTTACGCTGGTCTGCGGGCATGGCCATGCGGTGCATCAGCACGGTCAGCGCGTCTTTTTCCAATTCGGTCACCGCCCAGAAGCTCCAGCGCAAAGCTTCGGCCTCTTCGCGGGCATTGGCTGGCGAGATAGATTGGCCATCGGGCTGGCCATGGATGCGCGCAATGTAGAGGGCGCACGCCATACTTTCCCAAACCGTGACGGCACCCTCTGGCCGTTCATCCACCACCACGGGAATGTGTCCGTTCGGGTTAAGGGCCAAAAAATCGGGGGTCCGGGTGGCCCCGCCGGTATAGGGCATGGCGATGTGCTCAAAGGGAGTGCCCAGTTCCAAGGCGGCCCAAAGAGGGCGAGCGGCACGGGAGGGACCCATGCCGTAAATTTTCAGAGTCATCCATTTTTCCTCAAAGTTTTGTCAGATTGTGCAGCTCAAATGCCGCTGGATTTATGAAAACTCTGGCCAGCACGCACAAATAGCCCGCAAGTCTTGGACTTCCAAATGCGGACGGTTTTCACCGTGGCCCCAAGCGTGCCCCTCTCGGTTGATCCATGCCACTTGCATGCCTGCGGCCAACCCGCCCACGCAGTCCATGTGGGCATCGTCACCAATATGCAGCACCTCATGCGGGGCCACCCCGGCCGCTTGGGCTGCGGCCTCAAAAATCCGCACATCCGGCTTGGCCACCCCCAACGATTGGGCGCTGACGCTGGCATGAAAGTGTTGCCCAATGCCCACCCGATGCACATCGGCATTGCCATTGGACAGCGCCACCACCGGATAGCGATGACTCCAAAAGGCCAGTGCGGGCAGTGCATCGTCATACAAATCAACCCGTTGGCGCTCGGCAAAAAACACCTCAAATGCGGGTTCGGCCAGGTGTTCGGGGTCTCCGGCTTGCCTTAACAAGGCACGGATCGACTGGAGCCTTAAAAATGACAAGTCGTGCGCTTGATCGGCGTGGCGGGCATTGATCTCGGCGCGCACGGCATTTTTAACCCTCGGTTGGCTGGCCAGCGCCTCTGTTGCCGGGGCGTGGTGGGCCAGCCAGTCGGTTAAAACCTGCTCGGCACGGTGAATGGTCGGCCAGACGGGCCACAAAGTGTCGTCAAGATCGAGGGTAATGGCTTTGATTCGGGAAATGTCAATCATGGTGGTGGGAGAATAACGCATGGCATTTCAACAAGAACCCCCCTTTCAGCACGGACCCCCCTCCGGCCCAGCGGCTCGCACGGCGATCCTTTATTGCAATTTGGGCACACCCAGTGCCCCCACTGCCCCTGCGCTGCGCACCTATCTGGCCGAATTTTTGGGTGACAGCCGTGTGGTCGAAATCCCCAAACCCATCTGGTGGCTGATCCTGCACGGGATCATCTTGCGCGTGCGTCCCGCCAAATCGGCGGCCAAATACGCCAGCATCTGGACCGAGCAAGGCTCCCCACTGAAAGCTTTCACCGAGTTGCAAGCCCAATCGCTGGATGCGGCCATGCAGCAGCGCGGCCACAGCGTGTCGGTGCGCTATGCCATGCGCTATGGACAACCCTCAGTTGCGGCGCAATTGAGCGCTCTGAAAGCCGAAGGTGTGCAGCGCGTTCTGATCGTGCCCGCCTATCCCCAATACAGCGGCACCACCACAGCCAGTGTTTTTGATGCTGTGTACCGCTGGGGACTGAAAACCCGCTTGATTCCAGAAATGCGCTTCGTCAACCGCTACCACGACGACCCGCGTTACATCCAGGCCTTGGCCCAAACCGTGCGCGAGCATTGGGCTAAAAACGGCCAGGCCGAGCAATTGGTGATGAGTTTTCATGGTGTCCCAGAGCGCACCCTGCAACTTGGCGACCCCTATCACTGTGAATGCATGAAAACCGGCCGCTTGTTGGCCGAGGCCCTCGGCTTGAGCAAAGACCAATACAAGCTGACCTTTCAGTCCCGCTTCGGCAAAGCCAAGTGGCTGGAGCCGTACACCGAACCCACTTTGGTGGCGATGGCGGGCCAAGGGGTTAAAAAGGTGGATGTGATCTGCCCCGGCTTTACCAGCGACTGCCTAGAAACCCTTGAAGAAATTCAACAAGAAGCCCAGGAGGCATTTATTCATGCTGGCGGCGAGAGTTTCAGTTATGTTCCTTGCCTGAACAACCACCCCGTCTGGATAGAGGCCCTGGCAGCCATCAGCTTGGACCACATGCAAGGCTGGCAACTGACAGCCCCCGACCCCAAAGCCTTGGCTGAAAGCCGCGCAAGGGCTTTGGCACATGGCGCAAAAGCCTGAGCCGCCCTCAGCTCAGCATTTCCCTGTGCCCTGAAAACGGGCTAAAGCCTGCCTGACAAACAAGGGCCATGCTCGGGTTAGCGTTGCCCTATCAATCTCCTCATGAGTTCTTCATGGGTTCCTGGCGGGTTTACTGATTGTTTTGCTCACGTTTTTTCTTTGATTTTCGCTGAGCACGTCGATTACACAATTTAAATAACATTAAAGTATTAATTTACTTAAATACCCCAACATTCAACTGTGCATGGATGGGTACACGCAAATCAGAAATTGCTAACTAAATCTAAAAAAGGCTCACTACTACAAAAATATAGTTTATTTTTAAAAATACTAAAATACAATGTTTAAAGACACTTAAAGTATTTTTTTGTATTAATTTAAAAATATGCTCAATACACTGCCAGAAATTTATCAAACGCATGCTTGGATTCGCCCCATGACGGTGGCTTTTTTACCGCAAGCAATGACCCCGTCCCTGAAACTGGCCACCGACGCGGTTCTCAACTGGCTTCGTGACAATGGCAGCACCGTTCAAGAGACGCCCGACAACGCCACCGAACTGCTCATGACCACCGGCCTGTTTGGTCAGAAAGTTGAACGCAACGACGCCTTGATGTTTCATGCCAAGCGCAGATAC
>CAMDXR010000050.1 GCA_945877725.1 Limnohabitans sp. Rim8 | reverse complement strand
CGCCGGTTTCCCCGATGACCGCGCCTGTGGACGCGGGATGTTCGGTTCTGTTGGTCGAAGACCATGAGATCAATCGCAAGTTGGCGCAAATCCTGTTGGAACGCATGGGCTATCGCTGCGCCATGGTCAATGACGGTCAGCAAGCTTTGGATCGTTTGGCGCTGGAGCACTTTGATGTGGTGCTGATGGATGTGATGATGCCTGTGCTGGACGGCTTGTCTGCCTTGCGGGAGTTGCGTACCAGAGAGTCCTTGCTGGGCTTGCGCACCCCCGTGCTGATGGTCACGGCGCATGCCATGACGGGGGACAAAGAGCGGTTCTTGGCCGCTGGAGCCGATGGGTATGTATCGAAACCGCTATCGCAAGAGGCTTTGAAAAAAGAAATCACCCGGGTGTGCAACATCACGCCGGGTGCCGGCTAGCCAGATCAAGTGGGCCGTTAGGCAAGTCACTTGCGCTGAGCTAGCAGCTTGTCAGTGGGCTGTTTTTTCGAGGTCACGCAAGCGGAAACGCTGAATTTTGCCCGTGGCGGTTTTGGGCAGTTCTGCCACAAATTCTATGAACCGCGGGTATTTGTAAGGCGCCAGTCGCTCCTTTACAAAGGCCTTGACTTCTGCTTCGGTCAGGCTCTGGCCTTGTTTCAGCACGATAAATGCCTTGGTTTTGGTCAGGCCGTCGGTGTCTTCTTTGCCGATGACTGCGGCCTCCAAGATGGCAGGGTGTTGCACCAGTGTGGCCTCCACCTCAAAGGGCGAGACATAAATGCCGCTGACTTTCAACATGTCGTCATTGCGCCCGGCGTAGGTGTAGTAGCCGTCGGCGTCGCGGGTGTATTTGTCACCGCTTTTGGTCCATACCCCTTGGAAGGTATCGCGGGTTTTTTCACGGTTGTTCCAGTACATCAGTGCGGCACTGGGGCCTTGAATGTACAAGTCCCCAATCTCGTTGTCGCCAGTGACCACGCTGCCGTCTTCGTTGCGCAGTTGCACTTCATAACCCGGTACGGCCTTGCCCGTGGTGCCGTAGCGCACGTCACCGGGACGGTTTGACAAGAAAACGTGCAGCATTTCGGTCGAGCCGATGCCGTCGATGATTTCGCAGCCAAAGTGGGCTGACCAGCGCTCGCCAATATCACGGGGCAGGGCTTCACCTGCGGACGAGCATAAACGCAAGGCCACGGCATTTTTGGAAGGTAAATCTGGGCTGGCCAGCATGCCGCCGTAACCGGTGGGCGCACCATAAAAAACAGTGGGTTGGTGGTCTACCAAGCGTTTGAAAGTGGCTTGCGGGGTAGGGCGCTCGGCCATCAACACCACACTGGCCCCGACACTCAAGGGGAAAGTCAGGGCGTTGCCCAAGCCATAGGCAAAGAACAACTTGGCGGCCGAGAACACCACATCGCTTTCGCGCAATTGCAACACCCCCGAACCATAAAGTTCGGCCGTCCAGTAGAGGTTGCCCTGAGAGTGCACCGTGCCCTTGGGTTTGCCCGTGGAGCCGGAGGAATAGAGCCAGAAAGCAGGTTCGTCAGCCAGTGTTTGTGCTGGCAATGCGGGGTTGCTTTGCGCAAGCAATTGGGCCATGTTGAACTGGCCCTGCGCCAACTCGGCCACCGGGCGAGAGACCACCACATGTCGCACCTCAGTTTTGACCAAGTCCAATGCGGTTTGCAGTGTCGGCAGCAAGGTGCTTGATACCAAAGCCGCTTGCGCCCTGCTGTTGCTGAGCATGAAGGCGTAGTCTTCAACCGTGAGCAAAGTGTTCACGGCGACAGGGACAACGCCCGCATAAAGCGAGCCCAAAAACGCTACCACCCAGTCTGTGCTGTCTTGCATCAGCAGCAAGACACGCTCTTCGCGCTTGAGTCCCATGGCTTTGAGTCCACCCGCAAAGCGACGGATCTGATCTGTCAATTCACCATAGGTCAAAGAACCCACGTCATCAATCAGCGCGGTTTTGTTGGCGCGACCGGCATTGGTGGCGATCAGGTGTTGGGCAAAGTTGAAGTCGGTTGGGGGGGGCGTTACGGATCTCATTTTTGTCTCCTCGGTAAGGGTTATCTTCTGTCAATTCAGGTGGGGCTGCTTCGGGTCAATTCTGGAAGGCCTTGATTGGGTTTTAAAAAGTCAGGGTGGCCGCTTGCGCTGCCAACAAGTCCAGCGCCAGTGAACTGCCTTGCACGGCACTGCGGCGGTGGTAGAAATGGAGTGCCCGCAAGCCCCCCAACTCTTCACCTCCTCCGGCCCGCCCGGGGCCGCCGTGCAAACTCATGGGCATCACGTTGCCATGACCACTGTGCAAAGCCGCTACATCCGGTGAAATAGCGTGCACGCGGCCATGGCTGCTGGCCAGTTCAATAGAAGCTTGGGCGGTAAAGGCAGGGTCTTCGCTGTAGACCGAGCAGACCAAAGACCCTTCGCCCAGACGAATCATGGCGTAGGCCTCTTCGATGCTGTCGTAGGGCATGAGGGTGGACACCGGCCCAAAAACCTCCACCGCGTGCAAAATTTTGGCGTTCAAGGGGTTTTCTGTTCCCAGCAACACTGGGGCCACGCAAGCAGACGTTGCTTCAGCGTCGACCAAAGCTTGGTTGTTGCCGTCAAACAAGACGCTTGCCTCTGATTTGAGTTGAGCCAGACCTGCCAGCACGCTGGCTTTTTGTTCTTGGCTGACCAGCGCACCCATGCGCACAGTCTCGTTGCGTGGGTTGCCTACGCTGATTTTGGACAATTTGGCGGCAATCGCCTCGGCGGCAGCCTGATAAACGGCGCGAGGCACAAAAATGCGGCGGATAGCGGTGCATTTTTGGCCGGATTTAACGGTCATTTCGCGAACCACCTCACTGACCAACAGTTTGAAGGCTTCACTTTCAGGGGTCGCATGGGGGGCCAGCAAGGCCGAGTTCAGGCTGTCGGCCTCGATGTTGCAGCGCACCGACATTTCAGTCACGGCGCGGTGGCTGCGTATGATCTTGCCCGTCTCAGCCGAACCGGTAAAGCTGACCACATCAAAGGGTTTGAGCTGGTCCATCAGCCCGGCTGAAGAGCCGCAAATGACCGACAAAGCCCCTGCGGGCAAGATACCGGCATCCACCACATCCTTGACCATGCGCTGGGTTAACCAAGCGGTGGCGGTGGCCGGTTTGATGATGACGGGGACCCCTGCTAGCAAAGCGGGAGCGGCTTTTTCCCAAAGCCCCCAACTGGGGAAATTGAAGGCATTGATGAAAAGCGCCACGCCTTGTGTGGGCACCTGAATGTGTTGGGTCTGAAAGGCCGGGTCTTTGGCCATGCGGATGCGAGGCCCGTCCAAAAGCAATCTGGCTTCGCCCAAGGCCTGCCCCTGTTTGGCGTAATAACCCAGCGTAAAGATGGCGCCGTCGATGTCAACCGCCGAGTCTTTGGCCACGGTGCCACTGTTGGCGGTAGCAATTTCGTAATAGGCGTCCCGGTGAGTTTGCAGCACGGCCACGATGGCGTTAAGCAACGCCGCGCGCTGGCCATAGCTCAAAGCGCGCAGGGCAGCACCACCTTGATCGCGCGCAAAGGCAAAACCCGCTGCCAAGTCAATGCCAGCGCTGGAGACGCGCGCCAACTCAGAGCCCAGCACAGGGTCATACAGTGGCGTGCCCTCACCGCTGCCGGTTTGCCAGCGACCGGCCATGAAATTGGGGAGCAGGGGTGCGTGTGTCGGTTGCGTCATGAAGAGGTCTTTCTGTGAGCAGTTTCTTGTTGATATGAAGGGTCATGCAACAAAAAACTTTTCGAGGGGCTTGGTTGGCTGTATAAACAACATTTGATGCACTATTGTGCTTGCCACCGAGTATGCATTAAAGTGCATGTTTTGAGGTTGTTGAAATACAAGGGTTTTCCCTAGTTTTATGAAAGAATCAGCATGACAAGCGATGAGTCCACGTTGTTGGAGTCTGGCGAGAGCGATTCAAAGCGCCATCCGTTTTTGCAAGCGCTGGGTGAACGGGTGCGTAACTTACGCTCGCGCAAAGGCATGACACGGCGAGCTGTTGCCCTGGCGGCCGATGTGTCTGAACGCCATCTGGCCAACTTGGAATATGGCACCGGTAATGTTTCTGTTTTGGTGCTTTTGCAGGTGGCTCAAGCCCTTCAATGTTCGTTGGCCGAGTTGCTGGGCGATATCACCACCACGTCGCCTGAGTGGCTGCTGATCCGTGAACTGCTTTCTAAACGCAGTGAGGCCGATTTGCGACGTGCCCGTGTTCAACTGGGTGAAATGTTTGGTGAAGGCGGGGACGCTCAAGAGCGCAAGGGCCGGATCGCCTTGATCGGTTTGCGTGGGGCGGGCAAAACCTCTCTAGGGCAGCGCTTGGCCAACGATCTGGGCTTTCCTTTTATAGAGCTCAGCCGTGAGATCGAGCAGTTTGCGGGTTGCCAAATCAGTGAGATTCACAACCTTTATGGGGCCAATGCTTACCGCCGATACGAGCGTCGCGCCCTCGAAGAGGCCATACAAATCTACCCTGAAGTCGTCATCGCCACGCCAGGGGGCTTGGTGTCCGAGTCGGCCAATTTCAATTTGTTGCTGTCGCATTGCACCACCGTCTGGCTTCAGGCCGATGCCGCAGATCACATGGGCCGAGTCGCTGCGCAAGGCGACATGCGCCCCATGGCGGCCAGCCGCGAGGCCATGGAAGACCTAAAGCGGATCTTGGAGGGGCGTGCTGCTTTTTATTCCAAGGCGGACATGGCCATCAACACCAGTTCACGCACCGAAGACCAGGCATTTGATGCTTTGAGAACTTCGGTTCGCCAGTTTTTGCAGCGCCCCGCTTGATCTCTGGATTGAATCTCAATTACTAGGGTAAATACCTATAAAATGAATTAAAGTGCATATTGATCCGATTTAAAACATGCAATAAAATTCACCTCAGCATGCAGTGAAATGCATTTTTGATCGAAATCAACATCCACTTCCAGTTCAGGAGACAACTATGACCACAGCACCACAGGTTGACTATCAAACCAACCCCTCCCAATACAAGCATATCCATTTGGCTTTTGATGGCGAGATCGCCACTTTGTCGATCAACATCAACGAAGACGCGGGCATCCGTCCCGGTTACAAACTCAAGCTCAACAGCTATGACCTGGGTGTGGACATCGAGTTACACGACGCCTTGCAGCGCATCCGTTTCGAACGCCCCGAAGTGCGTTCGGTGGTGGTCACCAGCTTGAAGGACCGTGTGTTTTGCTCCGGCGCCAACATCTTCATGCTGGGTGTTTCCACCCACGGCTGGAAAGTGAACTTTTGCAAATTCACCAACGAAACCCGCAACGGCATTGAAGACTCCAGCAAGCACGACGGCTTGAAGTTTGTGGCTGCGTTGAACGGCGCTTGCGCTGGCGGTGGCTACGAGCTGGCGCTGGCCTGCGACGACATTGTCTTGGTCGACGACCGTTCATCGGCTGTTTCGTTGCCCGAAGTGCCATTGTTGGGCGTGTTGCCTGGCACTGGCGGTTTGACCCGCGTGACCGACAAGCGCCATGTGCGCCACGACTTGGCCGATATTTTCTGCACCAGCGTGGAAGGTGTTCGCGGTCAAAAAGCTGTGGACTGGCGCTTGGTGGATGCGATTGCCAAACCTGCTGTATTTAAAGACGTGGTCAAGCAGCGCGCCACCCAGTTGGCAGCAAAAAGCATCCGTCCGGCAGGCGCCAAGGGCGTGACTTTGACCCCCCTGAATCGCAAGCACAGCGCTGATGGCCTGAACTACACCAACGTCACCGTGGAAATTGACCGTGCCAAGCGCATCGCCACTTTCACCGTCAAAGCCCCCGCTACGGCACAGCCCACCGACATCGCTGGCATCGAAGCCGCAGGCGTCAACTGGTGGCCTCTGCAGATGGTGCGCGAACTCGACGACGCCATCCTGCACATGCGCACCAACGAACTCGACATCGGCACTTGGGTCATCAAGACTGCAGGTGATGCCGCCGCCGTGCTGGCCTCTGATGCCACCCTGCTGGCTCACAAAGACCACTGGTTTGTGCGTGAAACCATCGGCCACCTGCGTCGCACTTTGGCCCGCATGGATGTGACCTCGCGCAGCCTTTTCGCCTTGGTCGAAGAGGGGACTTGTTTTGTTGGCACACTCGCCGAACTGGCTTTTTGCGCAGACCGTGCCTACATGCTGGCGCTGCCTGATGACGAGGCCAAGGCCCCCAAAATCCAGTTGAACGAGATGAACTTCGGTTTCTTCCCCATGGTCAACGACCAGACCCGCTTGCAGCGTCGCTTTTATGAAGAAGTGCCCGCCATGGAAGCCGCTCGCGGTGCCATTGGCAAAGCACTGGATGCCGATGCCGCCTTGGCCCTGGGCTTGGTGACCGCAGCACCGGACGACATCGACTGGGCCGACGAAATTCGCCTGGCTCTGGAAGAGCGTTCGTCCATGTCGCCAGACGCCCTGACCGGGCTGGAAGCCAACCTGCGTTTTGCTCAGAAAGAAAACATGGCCACCCGTATCTTTGGTCGCCTGACCGCTTGGCAAAACTGGATATTCCAGCGCCCCAACGCTGTTGGCGACAAGGGCGCCTTGAAGGTTTACGGCAAAGGCGAAAAAGTTCAGTTCGACATGAACCGCGTTTGAGGTTTTAGACGTTGTGCGGCGGGCTTCCCGGTGGTGCCCGCTGTAACCGAAATTTGTCCCCCACCGTTGCTTTAATTTCTGGAGACTTTCATGTCCGGTATCAACTACAGCGAAAAAATTCCCAACAACGTCAACCTGTCGGAAGACCGCACTCTGCAGCGCGCGTTGGAGCAGTGGCAGCCTAACTTCATTAACTGGTGGGACGATATGGGCCCCGAAGGCTCAACTGACATGGATGTGTACCTGCGTACCGCCGTCAGCGTGGACCCACAAGGTTGGGCCCAGTTCGGTCACGTCAAGATGCGCGACTACCGCTGGGGCGTTTTCATGAACCCCGGTGAGCAAGACCGCAAAATTCACTTTGGTGACCATATTGGTGAAAAAGCCTGGCAAGACGTGCCTGGCGAGCACCGCGCCAACCTGCGCCGCATCATCGTGACGCAAGGCGACACCGAGCCTGCATCGGTTGAGCAGCAGCGCCACCTCGGCCTGACCGCGCCCAGCATGTACGATTTGCGCAACCTGTTCCAGATCAACGTCGAAGAAGGCCGCCACTTGTGGGCCATGGTGTATTTGTTGCACAAATACTTCGGCAAAGACGGTCGCGAAGAAGCCGATGCTTTGTTGCAGCGCAACAGCGGTAACGAAGACAACCCCCGCATCTTGCAGGCTTTCAACGAGAAGACCCCAGACTGGTTGTCTTTCTTCATGTTCACGTACTTCACCGACCGTGATGGCAAGTTCCAGTTGTGCGCTTTGGCCGAGTCGGCTTTTGATCCATTGGCCCGCACCACCAAGTTCATGCTGACCGAAGAAGCACACCACATGTTTGTGGGTGAGTCCGGCGTGAGCCGCACCATTCAGCGCACCGTGGACGTGATGAACCAGCTCAAGACGGACGACGTCAACAAACTGCGTGCAGCCGGTGTGATTGATCTGCCCACTATCCAGCGCTACATCAACTTCCACTTCTCGGTGACCATCGACTTGTTCGGTGCCGACGAGTCCTCCAATGCCGCCACTTTCTACAGTTCCGGCTTGAAGGGCCGCTACGAAGAAGGCAAGCGCGGCGATGACCATGTGCTCAAGGGCAACAGCTACAAGATTCTGTCGGTTGAAGACGGCAAGTTGATCGAAAAAGAAGTCCCTATGCTCAATGCTTTGAACGAAGTTTTGCGCGACGACTACATCACTGACTCCAAAGGCGGCATTGATCGCTGGAACCGTGTGATCACCAAGGCCGGTATTCCTTTCACCTTGACGGCACCCCACAAGGCGTTCCACCGCAACATTGGTTCTTTGTCCGGCAGCAAGATCACGCCCGATGGCCGCGTGGTGACCGATGCCGAGTGGATGTCCAAAGTGGGTGAGTGGTTGCCGACCAACGAAGACCGCGCCTATGTGGCCAGCCTGATGGGCCGTTGCGTCGAGCCAGGCAAATTTGCCAACTGGATCGCGCCTCCTGTCATGGGCATCAACCGTCAGCCAGTGGACTTCGATTACGTCCGTTTTAACTGATGCGTTGAGCGGCTCATTAACTGCTGCCCTGGCTTATGGCGAGGGCGGCAGTTGACAGAGCAAGGGGCAGGTTCCTCATGCGGTTACCGAAAAATCGTCACCTGCCCCTTCCCCTGTCAACTGCTTGGATTGCCTGAACCACAACCCATGCCGGTAAACTTGAAGACATATTAATAGCACAGAGCAATGCAATGGCCGGGGCCGGGCACCGATTTTCCGGTACCCCGTATGAGGTGACCGGCCCCGGCCATTGCGTTGCGGAACCTGCGAATCAGAAGCTGAGCCAAAGCACCACAGCTGCAGCCAACGACAGACCAAGAACACAACACCAGAACGCCTGAGGAGGCATTCCATGAGCACAGAAGCGAACTTGATCAAACAACACCTGATCGACCCCGAAATCTGCATCCGCTGCAACACCTGCGAAGCGATTTGCCCCGTGGGGGCCATCACCCACGACTCGCTCAACTACGTGGTCAAAGCCGACATCTGCAACGGTTGCATGGACTGCATCTCGCCATGCCCCACCGGCTCCATCGACAACTGGCGCATGATGCCCAAGGCCCGTGCTTACAGCATTGAAGAGCAATTGAAATGGGACGAATTGCCGGTAGAACTCAGCCCCGAAGAGATCGCGGCTGCAGGCGGGCAAGACAGTGCTGCAACAGAAATTGCTGCATCAGCCGCCGAAGCCTCCACGGCATCGGCGGTCAGCACGGCAGTGGCTTCTGGTTTTAACTCGGCCCAATTTGGTGCCGTCATTCCGCCATGGTCTGCGGCCCACGCTTACACCAACCTATACGGTCCTAAGGCGGCTGAAAAAACCATTACTGCAACCGTGACGGGCAATGTGCGCGTGACCGAAGTCGGTAAAACGGCGGGCCACGACTACGACACCCACCACATCGTGCTGGATTTTGGCGGCATGCCATTCCCCGTGCTCGAAGGGCAATCTATTGGCATCATCCCGGCCGGGACCGATGCCAACGGCAAACCGCACCATGCCCGCCAATACTCCATTGCCAGCCCGCGTAACGGCGAACGCCCGGGCTACAACAACCTCTCGCTCACCATCAAGCGCGTTCTTGAAGACCACCAAGGCCAGCCTGTGCGCGGCGTGGGCTCCAACTACATGTGCGATCTGAAAGTGGGGGACAAAGTGCAGGTGATTGGACCGTTTGGTGCCAGTTTCCTGATGCCCAACCACCCCAAGAGCAACATCGTCATGATCTGCACGGGTACTGGCAGCGCGCCCATGCGTGCCATGACCGAATGGCGGCGTCGCCTGCGTGCCAGTGGCAAGTTCGAGGGGGGCAAACTGATGCTCTTCTTTGGCGCCCGCACGCCGCAAGAGCTGCCCTATTTTGGGCCGCTGAACAGCCTGCCCAAGGACTTCATCGACATCGAATTTGCTTTTTCCCGCGAAACGGGCAAATCCAAGCGTTACGTGCAAGATGCCATGCGCGACCGCGCGGCCGACATTGCTGCGCACTTAAAAGACTGCAACACCAGTTTCTATGTCTGCGGGCTCAAGAGCATGGAAGAAGGCGTGGTCATGGCCTTGCGAGACATTGCACAGAATGCCGGACTCGATTGGGATAGCGTGGGTGCAGCCCTCAAAAAAGAAGGCCGTTTGCACCTTGAAACTTATTAAGTATGCTGACTGACCCGCCATGCCCACCTCGTTGGGCGTTTGCTGGTATTGCAGACAGACGCCCTTAGCAGAGGTTTTTGTTTTTTCAGGGACCCCTTGAGCGGAAATTTACCCCATGCAGGCCACAACCCTTACAGAAACGCGCATCGATCTTGGGCAAGTGCGCGCCGCCTTGCGGCAGCCGAGGCAACAACTCAAAGGGCGTCAAGCCTTGCCGGAGGCCCGAGCCGAAGTCCAGGCGCTTATCGGTTTGCCGCCTGCAGCGGGCCACCGCCGTGATTTATTGATCGAACACCTGCACCTTTTGAACGACCATTTTCACGGTCTGTTTGAACGCCACATCGTGGCGCTGGCTGCCGAGATGCGTTTGCCCGTGGTCGAAGTGTTCGAGGTGGCTTCTTTTTATCACCACTTCGAGTTGCTCAAAGACACCGACACCGCCCCGGGTGTGACCTTGCGCGTGTGCGATAGCCTGAGCTGCAGTTTGGCGGGGGCCCAAAGTTTGCTCGACAAGCTGCCCGGCTTGCTGGGCCCCAATGTCAAGCTGCAAGCGGTGCCATGTCTGGGCCGCTGTGAGCAAGCGCCTGCCGCGCAAGTGGGTCAGCAAGCGGTGGCGCACGCTACCCCGGAAATACTGGTCGAACGTTTGGCCTTGCAACAAACGCAAGCGCTTGCATTGCCACAAGCCCAAGGTTTCGAAGCTTACAAAAAAGCCGGAGGCTACCAGTTGGCATTGCAGGTGGCCGCTGGCCTGAAAGACCATGAGGCGCTTATTCAGACCCTGGAAGCTTCTGGCCTGCGGGGTTTGGGGGGGGCAGGGTTTCCTGCCGGACGCAAATGGCGCATTGTGCGCAACCAGCCCGGACCGCGTTTGATGGCGGTGAACATCGACGAGGGCGAGCCCGGGACTTTCAAGGACCGGGTGTGCTTGGAGGCCGATCCGCACCGCTTTTTAGAAGGCGTTTTGATAGCTGCCAATGTGGTGGGCTGCGACGCGGTTTATATCTACCTTCGTGACGAATACCACGAGGCACGCACTTTGCTGACCCAAGAACTGGCCGCACTGCAGGCGAACCCGCCTTGCGCTTTGCCATACATTGAATTGAGGCGAGGTGCTGGGGCTTACATTTGCGGCGAAGAGTCCGCCATGATCGAAAGCATTGAGGGCAAACGCGGTGAACCCCGCATGCGCCCGCCCTACATTGCCGAGGTCGGATTGTTTGGCAGGCCGACCTTGGAACACAATTTTGAGACCCTGTTTTGGGTGCGTGAACTGCTAGAGCAGGGTGCAGACAGTTTTGCCGCGCAGGGCCGCAACGGCCGCCATGGCCTGCGGCGCTTCAGCGTCAGTGGGCGGGTGAAGCACCCTGGCGTGAAACTCGCACCTGCGGGCATCACCTTGCGCGAACTGGTCGACGAATTCTGTGGCGGCATGGCCGATGGGCACTCGCTTTACGCCTACCTTCCCGGCGGGGCCAGCGGCGGCATTTTGCCCGCCCGCCTGGCCGATGTACCCCTCGACTTTGACACCTTGCAACCCTATGGCTGCTTTATCGGATCGGCTGCCGTGGTGGTGCTCAGCCAGCAAGACAGCGCCCGCGAAGCCGCGCTCAATGTGATGAAATTTTTTGCCCACGAAAGCTGTGGCCAGTGCACCCCCTGCCGGGTGGGCACCGACAAGGCGGCCCAACTCATGGCCGCTCCCGTCTGGGATGCTGATACTTTGCAAGACTTGGCGCAGGTCATGGGCGATGCCTCTATTTGCGGTTTGGGCCAGGCCGCACCGAACCCGATTCGGTGTGTACTGGATTATTTTCCGCACGAAGTGGGAGGCCAGCCATGAGCACGGTCGAATTCACCCTGAACGGTCAAAGTGTCCAAGCGCCTGCTGGCAAAAGCATCTTCAATATTGCCAAAGAGCTGGGCATCCATATTCCGCACCTGTGCCACAAAGAAGGCTTGGAGCCCGATGGCAACTGCCGCGCTTGCGTGGTCGAGATCGATGGCGAGCGCACTCTGGCCCCCAGTTGCTGCCGCAGCGCCACTGCCGGCATGAAGGTGCAGACCGACAGCCCGCGCGCGCAAAAAAGCCAAGATATGGTGTTGGAAATGTTGCTGGCCGACTTGCCCGAGCAAGGCTACAAATGGCTGGAGGATGACGCCACTGCGCCCCATGGGGAGCTCAGCCAGTGGGCCCAATCTCGCCAGGTGCAAGTCAGGCCGCAACTGGCAGCACTGCGCCGCGAAGCGGTGCCTGCTGACTTGTCGCACCCGGCCATGGCCGTGAACCTGGACGCGTGTATTCAGTGCAACCGCTGCCAACGCGCTTGCCGCGATCTGCAAGTCAACGACGTGATCGGGCTGGCCTTCAGGGGAGCACACACCCAAGTGGTGTTTGACCTGGCCGACCCGATGGGCGGCAGCTCGTGTGTGGGCTGTGGCGAATGTGTGCAGGCCTGCCCTACAGGCGCCCTCATGCCCAAAAGCCATATCGGGGCGCAAAAGGTGGACCGCGAAGTGGACTCGGTGTGTCCGTTTTGTGGTGTCGGCTGCTTGGTCACCTACCAAGTCCGGGACGAAAAAATCATCAGCGTCAAGGGGCGTGAAGGCCCGGCCAACGAAGGGCGCTTGTGTGTCAAGGGCCGTTTCGGCATGGACTACATCCACAGCCCTGACCGCATCACCCGGCCACTGATTCGCAAACCGGGCGTGGCCAAAGATGTGGCCTTGCTGAATGGCCAGACCGATTGGCGCGAGGTGTTTCGTGAAGCGACTTGGGCAGAGGCGTTGGACGCTGCCGCCCATCCTTTGCGTGATTTGCGTGATCAGTGTGGGGCCAAATCTTTGGCCGGCTTTGGTTCAGCCAAGGGCAGCAACGAAGAAGCGTATTTGTTCCAAAAATTGGTGCGTACAGGTTTTGGCAGCAACAACGTGGACCATTGCACGCGCCTTTGCCATGCCTCCAGTGTGGCCGCTTTGTTGGAGGGGGTGGGCTCCGGGGCCGTAAGCAACCCTGTGCGCGATGTGGAGCACTCTGACTTGATCTTGGTGATTGGCTCCAACCCCACCACCAACCACCCGGTGGCCGCCACTTGGATGAAAAACGCCGCCAAGCGCGGCACCCGCATCGTGCTGGCCGACCCACGCGTTACCGACATCGGGCAACACACTTGGCGCACTTTGCAATTCAAGGCCGACACCGATGTGGCCCTGCTCAACGCGATGCTGCATGTGATC
>CAMDXR010000049.1 GCA_945877725.1 Limnohabitans sp. Rim8 | reverse complement strand
CGCTTGACCATCACGGGTTCTACTTTGCGGCAGCGTCCTGTGGCGTTCAAAGGGGCGATAGCCCAATCTTTGCGTGACCATGTATGGCCTTGGCTGGCGTCCGGCCGCATGAAGCCTGTGATTCACAGTGTTTTTGCAGCCACGGAGGCTGGTGGCGGGTGGCCATCGGGTGCAGCCCAGGCCCACGCCCTGATGGAGACGAATCAGCATGTGGGCAAGATTGTGGTGACCTGGTCATGAGTACGCACAGCAAATTGATGGTCGGTAACTGGAAGATGAACGGCAACTTGGCTGCCAATGCTTCCCTGATTTCCGATGTGTTGGCCGGTATGTCTTCGGTGGGTTGCCGCACAGCGGTGTGCGTGCCATCGGTTTATTTGTCGCAGTTGCAAACTTTGCTCAAGGGTTCTGCCATTGATCTCGGCGCGCAAGATGTATCGGCCCAATTGTCTGGTGCCTTTACCGGTGAAATCTCGGCCAGCATGTTGCAGGATTTTGCGGTGCGTTATTGCATCGTCGGGCATTCCGAGCGCCGCCAATACCATAACGAAACCGATGCTTTAGTGGCCACCAAGGCGCAACGCGCTCTGGCCGCAGGCATTACCCCGATCGTGTGTGTGGGCGAGAGCTTGGCTGAGCGTGAAGCAGGTCAGACCGAGGCCGTGGTCAAGCGCCAGTTGGCCGCTGTGATCCATGCCAACGGTCATTGCATCAGTGAAATCGTGGTGGCCTATGAACCCGTCTGGGCGATCGGTACGGGTTTGACTGCAAGTCCTGAGCAAGCGCAACAAGTGCATGCGGTTTTGCGGGCACAGTTACAAGCCGCCAGTGCGCACGCAGACCGGGTGTCTATTTTGTACGGTGGCAGCATGAATGCCACCAATGCCGCCGAACTGCTGGCCCAGCCTGATGTGGATGGTGGCCTGATCGGTGGCGCAGCGCTGAAAGCGCCCGACTTTTTATCGATGTTGAAGACCGCTTCGCGTTGAGTCTTCGCTTAACTTTTATTGATTTTTGGAGAGACAGATGAGCATGATTTTGACTTTGATTTTGGTGGTGCAGATGTTGTCCGCTCTGGCCATGATCGGTTTGATCCTGATCCAGCAGGGCAAAGGCGCAGACATGGGGGCAGCCTTTGGAAGCGGGGGTTCGGGCAGTTTGTTTGGGGCCACGGGCGGTGCCAACTTTTTGTCACGCACCACAGCCGTGTTGGCAACCGTTTTCTTTGTATGCACATTGTTGCTAGCCTATTTCAGCAATGTCCGTCCCGCAGCCTCGACCAACAGCGTTCTTGAAGGAACTACCGTCACTGCGCCTGCGGCACCTGCAGACACCAGTCCTGCGGCTCAAATTCCAGGAAATACCCCGTCAGCCCCTGCCGCGAAGCCCGACAACAGCGTGCCGCCAGCGCCCGCCAAGTAAGCTCCAATTAAGCTTTGTTGCTGTGCACAATTTTCAGGGTTTTCGAAAGGAATTTGACAGTTTTTCAGAGTAAACTACGGGATTGTCCCAAGAGCTAAATGTGTCTTTTGACGCGCCTCATGCAATTTGGACAAAAGTATCCAGCCGTCGTGGTGAAATTGGTAGACACGCTATCTTGAGGGGGTAGTGGCGAAAGCTGTGCGAGTTCGAGTCTCGCCGACGGCACCAGACAAACAGAATGGCTCATTCCTCTTGGTTTGAGCCATTCATTCGGTGATACCGTCAGTTTCAAGATGAACCTCGATCAATACCTTCCTATCCTCTTGTTCATTTTGGTCGGCGTAGCTGTCGGCATCATTCCTCAGGTTTTGGGCTACATCCTCGGCCCCAACAAACCTGACGCAGAAAAAAACTCCCCATATGAGTGCGGCTTTGAAGCGTTTGAAGACGCCCGCATGAAGTTCGATGTGCGCTACTACTTGGTGGCCATTTTGTTCATCCTTTTCGACTTAGAAATCGCCTTTTTGTTCCCTTGGGCGGTAGCCCTCAAGGAAGTGGGCGTGGCGGGCTTTGTGGCCGTCGTTATTTTTCTCGCCATTCTGGTTGTGGGCTTTGTCTACGAGTGGAAAAAAGGCGCATTGGACTGGGAATGACAGCTCCAATAACTACTCCATTCAGCCTGCTTGAGGATTAAAAATGATTGAAGGCGTGATGAAAGAGGGCTTTGTCACCACGAGTTACGACTCAGTGGTGAATTGGGCCAAGACCGGTTCGCTCTGGCCGATGACCTTTGGGCTGGCTTGCTGTGCCGTCGAGATGATGCATTCGGCAGCTGCGCGCTATGACCTTGGACGTTTTGGTGCCGAGGTGTTCCGTGCCAGCCCCCGACAAGCCGACTTGATGATCGTGGCCGGTACCCTGTGTAACAAAATGGCACCTGCCTTGCGTAAGGTTTACGATCAAATGTCGGAGCCACGTTGGGTGATCTCGATGGGTTCATGTGCCAACGGCGGTGGTTATTACCATTACAGCTATTCGGTGGTGCGCGGTTGTGATCGCATCGTGCCCGTCGATGTGTACGTTCCCGGCTGCCCCCCCACCGCAGAAGCTTTGATTTACGGCATCATTCAGTTGCAGCAGAAGATTCGCCGTACGCACACCATTGCGCGCGCTTGAGGGAACGATGATGACCGATTTCTCCATTCGTCCCGAAGACCTGAAAGACTCCCTGACCGTCGCGCTCGGTGATCGCATCCAAAACATTTCTCTGGCTTTGGGCGAGTTGACTGTTCATGTGACTGCAGCCCATTACTTGAGCGTGATGCAAACCCTGCGCGATGCTGATGGCTGTAAGTTTGAACAATTGATTGACTTGGCGGGTGTGGACTATTCCACTTACCGCGATGTCGGCACCGACGGCCCTCGATTTGGCGTCACCGTGCATTTGTTGTCGGTAAGCCTGAACCAGCGCGTGCGTGTCAAGGTGCTGTGCCCAGAAGACGATTTGCCTTTGGTTGATTCAGTCAATGACCTCTGGAATTCGGCCAATTGGTACGAGCGCGAGGCCTTTGATTTGTACGGCATCGTGTTCGAAGGTCACAACGATCTGCGCCGCATCCTGACCGATTACGGTTTCATCGGACACCCTTTCCGCAAGGATTTCCCGCTGTCCGGACATGTCGAAATGCGCTACGACGCCGAACGCAAGCGCGTGATTTACGAGCCGGTCAGCATTGAGCCACGCGAGATCACGCCGCGCATCATCCGCGAAGACAACTACGGAGGCCTGAACTGATATGGCCGAAATCAAGAATTACACGCTGAACTTCGGTCCACAGCACCCGGCGGCTCACGGAGTGTTGCGCTTGGTGTTGGAGCTCGATGGCGAAGTGGTGCAACGCGCCGATCCGCACATTGGACTGCTGCACCGTGCAACCGAAAAATTGGCTGAGAGCAAAACTTACATCCAGTCGCTGCCCTACATGGACCGTCTCGATTACGTGTCCATGATGTGCAACGAGCATGCCTATTGCCTGGCCATCGAAAAAATGTTGGGCCTCGAAGTGCCCATGCGAGCGCAATTCATCCGTGTGATGTTTTCTGAAATCACGCGCATCCTGAACCACCTGATGTGGTTGGGTTCGCACGGCAACGATTGCGGCAGCTCCACCATTCTGATCTACACCTTCCGCGAGCGCGAAGACCTGTTCGACATGTACGAGGCCGTATCCGGTGCCCGCATGCACGCCGCCTATTTCCGTCCAGGTGGGGTTTACCGTGACTTGCCTGACAGCATGCCGCAGTACAAGGTCAACAAGATCAAAAACGCCAAGGCCATTGAGCAGCTCAACAAAAACCGCAGTGGTTCTTTGCTTGATTTTATTGACGACTTTACCCAGCGCTTCCCCAAGTGCGTGGACGAGTACGAAACCCTGCTGACCGACAACCGAATCTGGAAACAGCGCACCGTGGGGATTGGTGTGGTGCCAGCCGATCGCGCCTTGAATCTGGGCATGACCGGCCCCATGCTGCGCGGTTCCGGCTTTGCCTGGGATTTGCGCAAAAAGCAACCCTACGACGCCTATGCCCAGGTTGACTTCGACGTGCCTGTGGGCAAGACCGGTGACAGTTACGACCGTTATCTTGTGCGTGTGCAAGAGATGCGCGAGTCCAATCGCATCATTCAGCAGTGTGTCAAGTGGTTGCGTGCCAACCCCGGCCCGGTGATCACCGATAACCACAAAGTAGCTCCGCCAGCGCGCGAGGGCATGAAGTCCAACATGGAAGACTTGATTCACCATTTCAAGCTTTTCACCGAAGGTTTTCATGTGCCCGAAGGCGAGGCCTATGCCGCAGTCGAACACCCCAAGGGTGAGTTCGGTATTTACATCGTCAGCGATGGGGCCAACAAGCCTTACCGCCTGAAAATTCGTGCCCCGGGCTTTGCCCATTTAGCCACCCTCGATGAAATGGCCCGTGGACACATGCTGGCCGATGCGGTCGCGATCATTGGGACCATGGACATCGTTTTTGGAGAGATTGACCGATGATCTCTGAGTCAACCAAAGCACGCTTTGCGCGTGAAGTCGCCAAGTTTCCTGCGGATCAAAAGCAGTCGGCCGTCATGGCTTGCCTGTCGATCGTTCAGCAAGAACTCGGCTGGGTCAGCCCCGAAAGTGAGAAGGTCGTGGCCGAAGTTTTGAGCATGCCCGTGATGGCGGTGCACGAAGTCACCACCTTCTACAACATGTACAACCTTAAGCCGGTGGGCAAGTTCAAGTTGAACGTTTGCACCAACCTGCCTTGCCAATTGCGTGGTGGCCAGCAAGCCCTGACCCATCTGGAGCACAAATTGGGTATCCATTCGGGTGAAACCACAAGCGATGGCCTGTTCACCCTGCAACCCAGTGAGTGCCAAGGGGCTTGTGCAGATGCCCCAGTGTTGCTCGTTAATGATCGTCACATGTGCAGTTTCATGAGCCATGAAAAACTCGACCAACTCGTTGACAGTCTGAAGAAAGCCGAGGCTGCCTGATGAAAGTTGAACAAATACTGAGCCAGTTCCAAGCCACGGGTGTGGAGACTTGCTTCCACGACCGCCACATCAATCCGCAAATATATGCCGGTTTGAATGGCAGCAATTGGGGCATCAAAGACTACGAAGCGCGCGGGGGCTATGCGGCTTTGCGCAAGATGCTGGGCAAAGACGGAACGCAACCCAACAGCGAAACAGGCATTGCGGGCATGACGCAAGACCAAGTGATTGCCACTGTCAAAGAATCCGGCCTGCGGGGTCGTGGCGGTGCGGGTTTCCCCACGGGTCTGAAGTGGAGCTTCATGCCACGCCAGTTTCCGGGCCAAAAGTACCTGGTGTGCAACTCGGACGAAGGCGAGCCGGGCACTTGCAAAGACCGCGACATCATGGAATACAACCCGCACTCGGTGATCGAGGGCATGATCATTGCCGCTTATGCGATGGGCATCACGGTGGGTTACAACTACATTCACGGTGAAATTTTCCACACCTACGAGCGCTTTGAAGCCGCGCTTGAAGAAGCCCGTGCAGCGGGTTATTTGGGCAACAACATTTTGGGCAGCACTTTCAGCTTCCAGTTGCACGCCTCGCATGGTTTTGGTGCTTACATTTGCGGCGAAGAAACCGCCTTGCTCGAATCACTCGAGGGTAAAAAAGGCCAACCACGATTCAAGCCGCCATTTCCGGCCAGCTTTGGTCTGTATGGCAAGCCCACCACCATCAACAACACCGAAACATTTGCGGCGGTGCCCTGGATTATTCGCAACGGCGGGCAGGCCTACCTTGAATGCGGCAAGCCGAACAACGGTGGCACCAAGATTTTCTCGGTCAGCGGCGATGTGGAACGCCCCGGTAATTACGAAGTGCCCATGGGCACACCGTTTGCCAAGTTGTTGGAGTTGGCCGGTGGTGTGCGGGGTGGTCGCAAACTAAAGGCCGTGATCCCCGGGGGCTCTTCCTCGCCGGTGGTGCCTGCAGATTTAATGATGAAGCTGACCATGGATTACGACAGCATCGCCAAAGAGGGCGGTTCGATGTTGGGTTCGGGCGCAGTCATCGTCATGGACGAGACGCGTTGCATGGTCAAAGCCTTAGGCCGACTGTCTTACTTTTACTCGCACGAATCTTGCGGCCAATGCACGCCTTGCCGCGAAGGCACAGGCTGGCTGTGGCGCATGGTGGACCGGATTGAAAAAGGCCAAGGCCGTGCCAGCGACATTGACATGCTGGACAGCGTGGCAGGCAACATCATGGGCCGCACCATTTGCGCTTTGGGCGATGCGGCGGCCATGCCCGTTCGCGGCATGCTCAAGCATTTTCGTCACGAATTTGTACACCTCATTGAGCACAAGACCTCTATGGTCGGTGCCGATACAACAGCGGTGAAGACCCATGGTTGAAATAGAACTCGACGGTCAGAAAGTGGAAGTTGCCGAGGGCAGCATGGTGATGCATGCTGCTGAAAAAGCCGGCACCTACATCCCTCATTTCTGCTATCACAAGAAACTCTCAATTGCGGCCAACTGCCGCATGTGCTTGGTGGAGGTCGAAAAAGCTCCAAAGCCCATGCCCGCTTGCGCCACGCCTGTGACGCAGGGCATGATCGTGCGTACCAAGTCCGACAGGGCGATTGCCGCTCAAAAGTCGGTCATGGAGTTTTTGCTCATTAACCACCCGCTTGATTGCCCCATCTGCGATCAAGGCGGTGAGTGCCAGTTGCAAGATTTGGCGGTCGGTTACGGTGGCACCACTTCGCGCTATGAAGAAGAAAAGCGTGTGGTTTTCCACAAGGAAGTCGGTCCGCTGATCTCTATGGAAGAGATGAGCCGTTGCATTCACTGCACCCGTTGTGTACGTTTTGGCCAAGAAGTGGCCGGTGCCATGGAATTAGGCATGTCACATCGCGGTGAGCACGCCGAGATTGAAACCTTCTTAGGTCAGACCATCGACTCCGAGTTGTCGGGCAACATGATCGACATTTGCCCGGTCGGCGCATTGACCAGCAAACCGTTCCGTTACCACGCACGGACTTGGGAGTTGTCACGCCGCAAGTCGGTGGCTGCCCACGATTCATCGGGTGCCAACCTGATCGTTCAGGTTAAAAACAACCAGGTCATGCGGGTTGTTCCTCTCGAGAACGAAGAAGTCAACGAGTGCTGGATTGCCGACCGTGAGCGCTTCTCTTATGAAGCCCTGAATGGCCCTGAGCGTTTGACAAAACCCATGCTCAAACAGGGCGGCGAATGGAAAGAAGTCGATTGGCAAACAGCTCTCGAGTACGTCGCCAACGGCTTGCGCAACATTCAACGAGACCACGGTGCCAACAGCATTGGCGCTTTGGTCAGCCCGCACAGCACGCTGGAAGAGCTTTACTTGGCCGGCGCTTTGATGCGTGGTTTGGGTTCCGACAACATTGATTACCGCTTGCGCAATGCCGAGTTTGCCGCAGCAAGTGGCGTTCGGACCTTGGGTACATCTATTGCGTCCCTCAGCACCTTGCAACGCGTGTTGGTGGTGGGTTCCAACCTGCGCAAAGACCATCCGCTGTTTGCTTTGCGCTTGCGTCATGCCGTGCGTCACGGTGCAGCATTGAACGTGGTCACCGATGCGGCCTCTTTGGGTCATGCCGATGCATGGGCCATGCCTGTGGCGCAGTCCGTGGTGACAGACGCTGCGGCTTGGACCCAAGTTTTGGCCGATGTGGCCACGGCCATTGCCGCAGAAAAGGGCGTAACGGCACCTGCTGCAGGCACTGTCACGGCGCAATCACAAGCCATCGCCAAGTCTTTGTTGGGTGGCGACCGCAAAGCGGTGTTGTTAGGCAATGCCGCAGCACACCATGCCAACGCATCGTCAATTTTAGTTTTGGCCAATTGGATTGCCGAGCAAACCGGTGCCAGCGTGGGCTACTTGACCGAAGCCGCCAACACCGTGGGCGCGCAATGGGCCGGTGCACTGCCGCAGACCGGGGGCAAAAACGCCGGTCAAATGTTGGCAGGTGGTTTGAAGGCGTTGGTCTTGCTGAACAACGAACCCGAGTTTGACAGCGCGGCAGGTGCTGCCGCTGCCCAGACCTTGGGTCAAGCCGACATGGTGGTCACGCTCAGTCCGTTCAAAGCCAACATGGCTTTCAGTGATGTGCTGTTGCCGATTGCACCTTTCACCGAAACATCGGGCAGTTTTGTCAACGCCGAAGGTCGTTTGCAGAGCTTCCATGCCGTGGTCAAGCCCTTGGCAGAAACGCGTCCCGCCTGGAAAGTGTTGCGCGTGCTGGCCAATTTGCTCGAAATTCCCGGCGTGATGTTTGAAACATCCCAAGATGTGTTGTCCCGGGCAACTGCCAAACCCTTGCAGGCATCGAATGCCATTCAGGCTGAAATTCGATTGGGTGGTGCTGTCAGTGCACCCACTGTGGCCGCCATCTATCAGCTTGACAGCATCGTTCGCCGTGCGCCGTCTTTGCAGCTCACTGCAGACGCACGCCTGGAGGTGGCAGCATGATTGACGCTCTGTACAACGGTGGCTTGAATTTGGTGGCCGCCACTTGGTGGGCCACCTTGGTTTGGCCTGTCTTGTGGATTCTCATCAAGATCGTGGCCATTTTGGCGCCCTTGATGGGTGCGGTGGCTTATCTGACGCTTTGGGAACGCAAGCTTTTGGGTTTCATGCAGGTTCGTCACGGCCCTAACCGGGTCGGTCCGATGGGCCTTTTGCAACCGATTGCCGACGCGGTCAAGTTGTTGACCAAGGAATTGATCAACCCCTCTGCGGCCAGTCTTGGACTGTTTCGTTTGGGCCCCATCATGGCCATCATGCCCGCGTTGGCAGCTTGGGTCGCCATTCCCTTTGGCCCCGAGCAAGCCTTGACCAACATCAATGCGGGTTTGTTGCTGGTCATGGCCATTACCTCGATTGAGGTGTACGGCGTGATCATCGCGGGCTGGGCTTCTAACTCCAAATATGCATTCTTGGGCGCCTTGCGTGCTTCAGCGCAAATGGTCAGTTACGAAATTGCCATGGGCTTTTGCTTCTTGGTGGTCTTGATGGTTTCGGGCAGCATGAATCTGACCGAGATTGTTTTGTCGCAGGGCAAAGGGCAAATGGCCGACATGGGTTTGGGCATCTTTTCCTGGAATTGGTTGCCACTGTTGCCGATTTTTATTGTTTACCTGATCTCGGGTGTGGCAGAAACCAACCGTCACCCGTTTGACGTGGTCGAAGGCGAGGCCGAAATTGTGGCCGGTCACATGGTCGAGTATTCGGGCATGGGCTTTGCCATCTTTTTCTTGGCCGAATACGCCAGCATGTGGCTGGTCTCGATTTTGGCCGTCATCATGTTCTTGGGGGGCTGGTTGTCTCCAATAGACAGTGCCTTGTTCAACATGGTTCCTGGCTGGATTTGGCTGGGCCTGAAGACATTTGTGGTGGTTTCCATGTTCATCTGGATTCGGGCCACCTTCCCGCGCTTCCGTTACGACCAGATCATGCGTCTGGGCTGGAAGATCTTCATACCGGTCACTTTGGTGTGGCTCTTGGTGGTGGGCGCATGGATGTTCTCACCCCTGAACATCTGGAAATAAGCGGTTAACGACCATGACAACAATGACTGCTTCCTCTTTCTCAATCAAGGACTTCTTCAAGAGCTTCATGCTCGTGGAGCTGCTCAAGGGCATGGCCCTGACGGGTCGCTACGCCTTTGCCCGCAAGGTGACCGTGCAGTTTCCTGAAGAAAAAACACCTCTCTCGCCACGTTTTCGTGGTCTGCACGCTTTGCGCCGTTATGACAACGGTGAAGAGCGTTGCATTGCTTGCAAGTTGTGCGAAGCGGTGTGCCCTGCGATGGCCATCACCATTGAGGCCGGGCAGCGCGAAGACGGCTCCCGCCGAACCACGCGCTACGACATTGACCTGACCAAATGCATCTTTTGCGGTTTCTGCGAAGAAAGTTGCCCGGTCGACTCGATTGTCGAGACCCATATCTTTGAATACCACGGTGAAAAACGCGGTGACCTGTACTTCACAAAAGACATGTTGCTGGCCGTGGGCGACCGTTACGAAAAAGAGATCGCAGCCGCCAAAGCTGCCGATGCTCCTTACCGTTGAATCCCGCCCAGTGCTGAACATTTAAAAAGACAGAACTATGGACGTCAAGACCGGTTTCTTCTACCTCTTCTCGGTGGTGTTGCTGTTTGCAGCCTTCCGGGTGGTGACTGCGCGCAACCCTGTGCATGCAGTCCTTTTTCTCATGCTGGCCTTCTCTCAGGCCTCTGCAGTTTGGTTTTTGCTGAATGCAGAATTTCTGGCCATTGTGCTGGTGCTGGTGTACTTGGGTGCCGTGATGGTGCTGTTCTTGTTTGTGGTGATGATGCTGGACATCAACATTGACACCATGCGCAAGGGTTTCTGGAAAAATTTTCCACTCGCCGCTACCCTCGGCGCGATTGTGGCTCTCGAGATGGCTGCTGTGCTGTTGTCCGGTTTTCGCGTATCTGACGCGCCTGCAATGGCCGCTGGGGCCATTCCGGTCGACAACAGCAAAGCATTGGGTATCTTGCTCTACACCGAGTATTTGATGCCGATTCAAATTGCGGCCTCGATTTTGTTGGTGGCCATGATTGCCGCGATTGCCCTGACCTTGCGTGAGCGCAAGGACAGCAAGGCCATTGATGCCTCAATTCAGGTCAAAGTGCGTGCCGCAGACCGTATGCAAGTGGTCAAGATGGGGGCCACTCAACAAGCTCCTGAACCCGCCCCCGCTGTACCTGTGGAGCAAATCAAATGATGACACTGACACTGGGACATTTCTTGTCGCTTGGCGCCATGCTGTTTGCATTGGCCGTGATTGGCATTTTCCTCAATCGCAAGAATCTGATCGTTTTGCTCATGGCTATCGAATTGATGCTGTTGGCTGTGAACATGAACTTTGTGGCTTTCTCCCACTATTTGGGCGACATGCACGGTCAAGTATTCGTCTTTTTCATCCTGACGGTGGCGGCTGCAGAGTCGGCCATTGGTCTGGCGATCCTCGTGCTGCTGTTCCGCAACAAGAACAACATTAACGTGGACGAACTCAATTCGCTCAAGGGTTAATAAGAATATGAGTCAAACCCTCAACGCAAGCACTTTGCTGGCTGTTCCTCTTGCGCCCCTCGTGGGTTCTGTGCTGGCAGGTGTCCTGGGAACCCAATTCGGTGGAAATTGGATCGGTCGTCGCCTGTCGCATACCTTGACCATTTTGGGTGTTTTGGTGGCATTTATCTTGTCCGCCATGACGCTCAAGAGCGTGATCGATGGTGCCCGCTTCAATGAGACCCTTTACACCTGGATGGTGGTGGGCGGTCTCAAGATGGAGGTGGGCTTTTTGGTCGATGGCATCACCGCCATGATGATGTGCGTCGTGACCTTTGTCTCCTTGATGGTGCACATCTACACCATCGGCTACATGGAAGAAGACGAGGGTTACAACCGCTTCTTTGCCTACATTTCCCTGTTCACTTTCTCCATGCTCATGCTGGTCATGAGCAACAACCTGCTGCAACTGTTCTTTGGTTGGGAAGCCGTGGGTCTGGTGTCTTATTTGTTGATCGGTTTTTGGTACAACAAACCCACCGCCATTTTTGCCAACATGAAAGCCTTTTTGGTCAACCGTGTCGGAGACTTCGGCTTTATTCTGGGCATTGGCTTGATCGTCGCCTACACCGGAACCTTGAACTACACCGAGTTGTTTGCCAAAGCCAACGAGTTGGCTGCCATCAATTTCCCTTGGTATGTTTTCGGCATGGATGCCATGTTGATCACCGTGATCTGCATCTGCTTGTTCATTGGTGCCATGGGTAAATCAGCCCAGTTCCCTTTGCATGTCTGGTTGCCGGACTCCATGGAAGGCCCCACACCTATTTCGGCGCTGATTCACGCAGCCACCATGGTCACAGCAGGCATCTTCATGGTGGCACGCATGTCGCCTTTATTCGAGTTGTCCGAGGCGGCTTTGAACTTCATCATGGTGATTGGTGCGATCACGGCGCTCTTCATGGGCTTTTTGGGCATCATCCAAAACGACATCAAGCGTGTGGTGGCTTATTCCACTCTGTCGCAACTGGGTTACATGACGGTTGCCTTGGGCGCATCGGCCTATTCAGTGGCGGTGTTCCACCTCATGACCCACGCTTTCTTCAAGGCTTTGCTGTTCTTGGGGGCGGGTTCGGTCATTATGGGTTTGCACCACAACCAAGACATCCGTTGGATGGGCGGTGTGCGCAAGTACATGCCCATCACCTGGATCACTTCATTGCTGGGCTCTTTGGCCCTCATCGGCACGCCCTTGTTTTCAGGTTTTTACTCCAAGGACAGCATCATTGAGGCGGTGCACTTGAGCCATTTGCCAGCCGCTGGTTTTGCCAATTTCGCAGTTTTGGCAGGTGTCTTCGTCACAGCGTTTTACTCGTTCCGCATGTATTTCTTGGTCTTCCATGGCAAAGAGCGCTATGACCAGAACCCGGATGCGCACCACGACGACCATGGCCACGACGACCACGGCCATGACAGCAAGCCACACGAGTCCCCATGGGTGGTGACCGTGCCCTTGGTGTTGCTGGCGATTCCTTCAGTGGTGATTGGCTTCATGACCATCCAGCCCATGTTGTATGGCGAGTTCTTCAAGGATGTGATCTTCATCGACGCCGCCAAACACCCCGCTATGAAACAACTGGCTGAGTCTTTCCACGGCCCGGTCGCTATGGCTTTGCACGGGTTGAGCACGGCGCCTTTCTGGTTGGCTTTGGCGGGTGTGGTGACCGCCTGGTACATGTACTTGATCAATCCCAAAGTTCCGGCTTTCTTTGCCCGCACTTTGAGGCCTCTGATCGTGGTCCTCGAAAACAAATATTTCATGGACTGGATCAACGAGAACATTCTGGCCAAAGGTGCCCGTGGTTTGGGTGTTGGTCTCTGGAAGGTGGGCGATCGCGCCATTATCGACGGCTTTTTTGTCAACGGTGCTTGGAAAGTCGTGGGCAAGGTGTCCGGCGTGGTGCGCTGGTTCCAGTCAGGCTTCCTGTACCACTATGCCCTGGTCATGATTTTGGGTGTGTTCGTGCTGATGACGTATTTCGTCTGGCTCGCTTAACGATATTGAGGACAAGATAAAAATGGGATTGTTAAGCCTCGCCATCTGGACCCCGATTGCTTTCGGTGTCGTATTGCTGGCCCTCGGTCAAGACAGCCAAGCCCGCGCCGTGCG
>CAMDXR010000048.1 GCA_945877725.1 Limnohabitans sp. Rim8 | reverse complement strand
ATCAGCTGGCAGAGAACTGTTGGTAAGCCGTCTCGTCCAACAAACCATCGACTTGGGCGGGGTTGGACAACCTGACCTTGAAGAACCAACCTTTGTTCAGGGGGTCTGAGTTGGCCAGTGACGGGTCGGCGCGCAGTTCTTCGTTGACTTCGATGATTTCGCCATCTACGGGCATGTAGACATCGGCGGCAGCCTTGACCGACTCGACGACGCCAGCGACTTCTTTGGCCGCAAAGCTTTTGCCGATTTCAGGCAAGTCCACAAACACCACATCGCCTAACGCATCCTGGGCGTGGTGCGTGATGCCGACAACGGCGGTGTCACCGTTAATTTGCAACCATTCGTGGTCTTCGGTGTATTTGAGGCTCATGTTCAGGCTCCGTGAATTGAAATTTGAAAAGATGGATGTATTTGCATGAATCGGGGACAGGCCCTAATTTGCGGTTTCAGCCGCGGTGATAGCGGTTGGGCACGAAGGGCAAGGGGCTGACTTCCATGGGCACGGCTTTGCCGCGAACCATGGCGTTCAGACGGGTGCCCATCTCGGTGTATTTTGCCTGCACATAAGCCAATGCCACGGGCTTGTCGGCACTTGGGCCCAGCAGGCCACTGGTCACTTCCCCAATTTTTTCGCCTTCTGCGTTGTGCAGTTCCACATGCTCACGCACAGGGATGCGCTCCAGCCCGACCAAGCCCACCCGCACCCTTTGTGGGGGGGCGCTGCCGTCCAGTTGCGCTAAAATTTTGGCGGCCCCCGGAAACCCGCTAGCGCGGGCTCCGCCGTTGCGCCGTACTTTTTGGATGGCCCAATTCAACTGGGCCTCGACCGGGGTGGTTTGGGTGTCAATGTCGTTGCCATATAGGCACAAACCGGCTTCTAGGCGCAAGGAGTTGCGAGCCCCCAATCCGACGGGTTTGACCTCGGGCTGGGCCAGCAGAGCGCGGGCAAATGCTTCGGCAACTGGGGCGGGCAGAGAGATTTCAAAACCATCTTCGCCGGTATAGCCGCTGCGGGTCACGTACAAATCTGCGCCTTGCCATTGGGCCGCCATGCCGGTCATGAACACGAGTTGTTCAACCCCGGGCAACAGGCGGGCCAGCGCGGTAACCGCTTGGGGCCCTTGCAGGGCCAAAAGTGCGCGTTCAAATTGGGGTTCGATGGTGCAGCGGCTGCCAATGCGTGCCTGAATGTGCGCCAGATCACCGTGCTTGCAGGCCCCGTTGACAATGACAAACAGGTCGCCCCCGTTTGCGACATCCCGGTTCACGAACATCAGGTCGTCGATGATGCCGCCCTCGTCATTGAGCAGCAAGCCATAACGCTGCTTATTCACCCCCAAGCCCATCACGTCCACGGGCATCAGGCTTTCAAAAGCGGCTGCGGCGTCGGGGCCAGTCAGGTGCAGTTGGCCCATGTGCGACACATCAAAAAGGCCCGCAGCGCTGCGCGTGTGGTGGTGCTCTGCCATCAGGCCAGCAGGGTATTGCACCGGCATGCTGTAACCGGCAAAAGGCACCATGCGCGCACCCAGCTCGTTGTGCAGCGCATTCAGGGGGGTAGACAGCAAGTTGGCGGTGGGGGTCACGGAAGCTCCAAGGGCAATGAAAAACCACAGCACATGCCATGGCTTGCCCTCGCTGTCCGCTTTACCTGAGAGATTCGCCGGGAAATCTGGGCTTAGTAGCCCAACTTCTACGGGTTGCTCCTTCGGTGGATGCCTTGGCCTGATGGCCCAGCACCTCTCTCCAGTGAGGTAACGCCTAAGAAGACGTTTTGTCAGTCCTTTTGCCTGAGCGTTCAGTAGCATTTAGCCACATGCGCCTTCGGCGGCCTGACCTTGTTCGGGGGGTGAACAAAGTCAGACTCTCTCCTGACAGGTTGAGATTCTAGCGTTATTTGTTGTAAACCAGATCACGCAAAGTCAATGAAATCTCGGGTACGTAACTGATCAACATAAGACAGGCCAGGATCACGCCGATGAAGGGGATCAGGTCTTTGACAACACGATCGAGTGATATTTTGGCCACAGTACAGGCGGCAAAGAGATTGACACCAAAGGGCGGAGTGACCATGCCCAAAGCCAGGTTGACCACCATGACCATGCCAAAGTGAATTGGATCGATGCCAAAGTGAATGGCTACCGGCACCAAAATCGGTGCCAATACGATGATGGCAGCCCCAGTTTCAATGAACATACCGATGATGAACAAGGCGATATTGATGCCCAATAAAAAATAGATGGGGGACTGCAGCACCTGTTCAAGCCATTGGCCAATGGCTGCGGGAACTCCTGCGCGGGTGATCAAAAAGGCAAACAGTCCAGCATTGGCAATGATGAACATGATGACCGCACTGGAAATGACAGATTTGTGGAGGATGTTGTAAAGATCCTTGAATCCTATTTCACGGTAGATCAAGGTGCCAATAATGAAAGAGTAAAACACCGCGACAGCTGCCGCTTCAGTGGGCGTGAAAACGCCGCCGTAGATACCACCTAGCACAATCACAGGCATGAGCAGGGCCCAACCTGCTTGTAAGGATGCTTTGCCAAAACTCAAGCGGCCATCACCATCGTTTTTGCCCCAGCCCTTGTACTTGGAATAAAGCCAGACAAACAGCATCAGCGCAAAACCAATCAACAGGCCAGGACCAACACCTGCGACAAACATTTCGCCGATAGAGACTTCTGCACTTACGCCAAACAAAATCATGGGAATGGAGGGGGGAATGATCACACCCAGTTCTGCCGAAGTGGCTTGCAATGCGGTTGCCCAAGTTCGGGGGTAGCCGTGTTTGATCAATGCAGGGATCAAGATTGCGCCAATGGCGAAAGTAGTCGCCACTGAAGAGCCCGAGACGGCGGCGAAAATCATGCAGGTCAGCACGCAGGTCATGGGCAAGCCTCCCTGAACGCTACCCACAATGCTTTTTGAAAATTCAATGAGACGACGAGAAATTCCGCCGGTTTCCATCAGGTTGCCCGCGAGAATGAAAAACGGGATTGCAGCGAGTGGAAATTTGTTGATTGAATTGAACATTTCCTTGACGGAAATGAGCATGTGGGCATTGGCCAGTTGTATGCCCACAATGGCTGACAAGCCAATGGAAACAGCCACCGAGATGGTGAGTGCAAAGCACAACAGCATCGTGAAAAGCATAACGAAGCTCATTGTGCGGTGTCCAATTCCATACGCTGTGGATCTAACCAAAAACCGATGATGCCGATGATGCTGAATATCGCACCTACGGGCATGGCCAGGTAGGCCCAAAACATGGAGACGCCTTCAAGCCCAATCATGGATTGCACGCTGCCTCGATTGGCATAGTCCCAGCCCCACCACAGAATGATGCAGCAAAGTGTTAAGGCTGCAATAGCCACTATAGAGTCCAAAATTCGGCGCATGCGTTCACCGCTGATTCGGTAAAGCATGTCAACACTGACCATGGCGCCTTGTCTGAAAGCAGTGGGAATACCCAAAAAAACCATCCAGATCAAGCTGAAGCGTATCAGCACTTCTGTCCACTCGGCAGGAGATTCAATGATGAAGCGGGTGAAGATTTGATGAACGCCGAATCCAGAGGCCAAAGCCATCATGATGCAGGCAATGATCATGGAGACTGACGTGGTCCAGTGCTCAAAGCGTAAAAAGAGTTGTTTCATTGGACCGTCGCTTTGCTTGAAAGAAAAACGCCCGCCAGCACTGGCTGGTCGGGCATTGCAAAGAAGGCGCAGATCACTTGTAATTGCGAATGCGGTCCAAGTTGGCCTTACCAAACTTCTTTTCAAACTCTGCGTTGACAGGACCCAGCATGGAAATGAATTTGGTCTTGTCCACATTTTCAATAACGGTCATGCCACGCCTACGCAATTCGGCTACACCGCCAGCATCGTCTTTGTCGACACGGGCCCTGTTAGCTTTTGCGCCTTCTTTGGCCGCATCTAAAAAAATCTTCTGGTCGGCTGGACTGAGTTTGTCAAAAACCGCCTTGTTCATAAGAAATACAGAGGGCGAGTAGACATGCCCTGTGAGTGTGATGTGTTTTTGGACCTGGTCAAAATTGGCTGCAAGAATCACTGAAAGTGGATTTTCTTGACCGTCAATGGTTCCAGTTTGCAAGGCGGTAAAAACTTCTGGGAATGCCATAGGAGTTGTCACAATGCCCAGCCCTTTATAAGCGGCAACGTGCACAGGATTTTCCATTGTCCGCATTTTGAGACCTTTAAGGTCAGCCGGGTCGTTCACCGACCGCTTGTTGTTGGTCATGTGCCTAACGCCATTTTCGGTCCAAGCCAGAGCCTTAAAGCCTTTGGGCTCAAATTTTGCCAATAGTTCTTGCCCAATAGGGCCATCCAGCACAGCTCTGGCGTGTGCTTTGTCGCGGAACAAAAAGGGAATATCCAAGATTGCCGTTTCAGGCACGAAATTGGGTACGGGTCCGGTTGAGTTGTGCCCCAACTCTTGAGTTCCAAGCTGAACTGCTTCCATCACCTCACGTTCACCGCCCAATGAGCCAGAGAAAAAATTCTTGATGATGATCCGCCCGTTGGTACGCTTTTCAACCTCTTTGGCCAAAGTAACAACCGCCTCACCAGCATGCGAATTTTCAGCGACAGATATGGCGTTACGCATGACGATTTGCGCAGTCGCTGTTGCCATGAAACCAGTTGCCAAAACCAGACCAAACATCAATTTATTTAATCTCATTGAATGCTCCTTATAGACAGGTTCAAGAAAACAAGCTGGTGTTCAACTTGCCATACGGATTAATTATGGGGATCATGACGGTTTCGCCAATACGGGTTTTCGAGGGGGGTACGAGGCATTCAGAGTTGGCGCTGAGTGGTTGAATCTGGGTTCAATTTAGCGTTAAATAGCTTTCCACATTTGCTCACGGGCTGAAATAACTGGGGCACAAATCTGGCTCTGTAATACTGAAAGCCTGTTTTTACTCACGATATGGAGACTCATGAATAACACCGTCCCAGTTCAATTTCGCGTGGGCATCACGCCCGATGTTTTGATGAGTAATGGCGAACCCATTTTTGGGCAAGAGGTATTTGAAATATTGAACCAACCGGGCGTGGAATGGGAGTACATGCAGGACAGCCCCGAGATTCGGCCAGAGCAGGTTGAGCGCTACGATGCCATTTGCGCCATGCTTACCCGATTTACACCGAATAGTCTTAACACCCCCAGTCCCCGCTTGAAGTTGATTGCTCGGTTTGGCGTGGGTTACGACACTATTGATGTTCCCAGTTGTGAAAAGGCGGGCATCCTGCTGACGATTGCACCTGACGGCGTTCGGCGTCCGGTGGCGGTTTCTGCCATCACCTTCATGCTGATGTTGGCGCACAAGGTGGGTATCAAGGACAGGTTGACACGAGCGGGCAGGTGGGCAGAAAAATCCGACCACATCGGTACCGGCCTGACGGGCAGGATTTTGGGCTCCATCGGAGTGGGCAATATTGGTGCCGAGATGTTTCGCATGGCCAAGCCATTCGACATGCATTTCATAGCTCATGATCGCTTTGCAGACAAAGCTTTGATGGCATCACTTGGGGTGAAACTTGTGGATCTTGAAACTTTGTTTGCCCGATCTGATTTTTTAACTGTTAACTGTCCTTTAAATGACAAGACCAGGGGTCTGGTTGATGCGCGCTTGCTGGCCCTGATGAAAAAGACTGCTTATCTGATCAATACTGCGCGTGGGCCCATCGTCGATGAGTCGGCTCTTTACGCTGCATTGGTGGGGCATCAGATTGCAGGGGCCGGTTTGGATGTGTTTGAAGTTGAGCCCACGCCAGTCAACAACCCACTTTTGCAATTGGACAATGTGATTGTCACGCCCCACGGCATTTGCTTTACCGATGAGTGTATGCAAGCCTTGGCTGCCAGCGCTTTTCGAGCCGTCATTGATGTGATGAATGGGCGTACGCCACCATACGTCGTTAAAGCCTGAGTCAATTTACAGAGCCAAATCAAGGTCAAGCCATGAGCCATCCCCCCCATTTAAAAACCGTTTTGATGTCCGGTGAAGTCGTCGCCGGCGCTATGATTTTCGAGTTTTTCACCCCTGGCGTTTCCCAAATACTGGCGAACGCAGGGGCTCGGTTTGCCATTTACGACATGGAGCACACAGGACTCGGTTTCGAAACCTTGAAGTGGCTCTTCGCTACGACAAAAGGCCTGAAGATGGAGCCCATGGTTCGCGTTCCCACGGGTGAATACACTTGGATAGCCCGTGCCCTAGATTTGGGGGCAAGAGGCGTTATGGTGCCTATGGTTGAAAGCAAGGAGCAGGCTGAGGCATTAGCCAGCGCCTGTCGTTACCCGCCTGAAGGCAGGCGCGGTGCCGCATTTGGCTTTGCCCAATGCGATTACCTTGGGGGGGATGTTGCCGAAAAAATGCGCGACTACCATGCGCGAACCTTACTAATTGCCCAAATCGAAACGGAACGAGGCTTGCAAAATGTAGAGGCTATTGCTGCCGTGGAAGGTGTCGATGTGTTGTGGGTGGGTCACTTTGACCTGTCCAACTTTATGGGCATACCGGGTCAATTCGATCATCCGGACTTTGTGGACGCCATGCAGCAGGTGGCTCAAGTGGCCAAAAAACACGGCAAGATCGCCGGATTCATGGCAACTGATAAGGCTTGGGTAGAACGCGCCAAAGACATGGGTTACACCATGTTGGCGGCAGGTACCGATACCGCTTTGTTACAGCAGGCCTTGGGCCAACTCATTGTGGACATCCAGTAGGCCCCCTGACCCCGAGGCAGAGCTTTACATGCCCGTGTAATTGGGTCCGCCGCCGCCTTCCGGTGTGACCCAAACAATGTTTTGCGTCGGGTCTTTGATGTCGCAGGTTTTGCAGTGCACGCAGTTTTGCGCGTTGATTTGCAGCCGGTCCGACTGGTCTTCGTTTTTGACGTATTCGTACACTCCGGCCGGGCAATAACGGGACTCGGGGCCAGCATATTTGGCCAGGTTGATGCCCACGGGAACCGATGCATCTTTTAACGTCAAGTGCGCGGGTTGGTTTTCTTCGTGGTTGGTGTTGCTGATAAAGACACTGGACAAACGGTCGAAGGTCAGCTTGCCGTCTGGTTTGGGGTAGTCGATTTTGGGGCAATCGGCCGCAGGCTTGAGGTAGGTGTGGTCGGCTTTGTCGCGACGCAGCGTCCAGGGAATGTGGCCCCGCAATACAAATTGCTCGAAGCCGTTCATGAGGGTCGCCACAGTCAGGCCCTTTTTGAACCAGCTCTTGAAGTTGCGCGCCTTGTTCAGTTCGGTGAAGAGCCAGCTGGCTTCAAAAGCTTCGGGGTAAGCGCTGAGCTCGTCGTGTTGACGTCCCGCCACAATCGCTTCGTAAGCGGCCTCTGCGGCCAGCATGCCGGTCTTGATGGCGGCATGGCTGCCTTTGATTCGGCTGACATTGAGGTAACCCGCATCGCAGCCCACCAAAGCACCTCCCGGGAACACCGTTTTAGGCAGACTCATGAGGCCACCCGCAGTGATGGCACGCGCGCCATAACCCAGACGTTTGGCGTTCACTTCGCCTTGGTTGTTCGTGAAATACCAGCTGATGTTGGGGTGCGTTTTCCAGCGCTGAAATTCTTCAAACGGGCTGAGCCAAGGGTTGCTGTAATCCAGCCCAACCACATAGCCGATGGCGATTTTGTTGTCCTCCATGTGGTACATGAAAGCACCGCCATAGGTGTCGTTTTCCATCGGCCAGCCAGCGCTGTGCATGACAAAGCCGGGGGTGTGACGGGAGGGATCGATCTCCCAGACTTCTTTGATGCCGATGCCGTAGGTTTGTGGGTCACGGCCTGCATCGAGTTTGAATTTGGTAATCAGTTGCTTGCCCAAATGGCCGCGTGCACCTTCTGCAAACACGGTGTACTTGGCATGCAGTTCCATGCCCAACTGAAAGTTCTCGGTGGGCTCTCCGTCTTTGCCAATGCCCAGGTTGCCAGTGGCCACGCCTTTGACACTGCCGTCATCGTTGTAAAGCACTTCGGCAGCAGTAAAGCCCGGGAAAATCTCGACCCCCAGGTTTTCAGCCTGCTGGGCCAGCCAACGGGTGAAGTTGCTCAGGCTGATGATGTAGTTGCCGTGGTTTTGGGCGCACTCGGGGAGCAAAAGACCAGGTGTACGAAAAGCCCCTTTTTCGGACAAAAAGCTCCAAGCATCGTCGGTCACGGCTTGATTGAGGGGCGCTCCGAATGCTTTCCAGTCGGGTAGCAATTCGGTCAGGGCTTTGGGGTCCATGATGGCGCCGGACAAGATGTGAGCGCCGGGTTCGCCGCCTTTTTCCAGCACCACCACGGATACATCGGTGCCTTTTTCTGCCGCCAATTGTTTCAGTCGGATGGCGGTGGACAGACCACCGGGGCCGCCTCCCACTACGACCACGTCGTATTCCATCGATTCGCGGGGGCCATAAGTGCTCAGGATTTCTTCGGGGCTCATGAAGTCTCTTCTTACAAGTTGTGAATGCTTTGGCCTGCCGCATTGGGTGTCAGGCGCGTGACTCATTTTATGCGTCTTAAGGTCGGTTTCACCCGCACAATGTTGTCAGCGCTGGATTGCATTGAACACTTAACACCTCAAAGGATTAGTCATGGCATACGAAATTGATTTGTCTGGCCGCGTGGCCTTTGTTACAGGGGCCTCCGGGGGACTGGGCGCTCAGTTTGCCAAAACCTTGGCGGCAGCGGGTGCGGGTGTGGTGTTGGCCAGCCGAAGAATTGAAAAACTCAAGGACCTGCGTGCCGAGATCGAGGCCGCAGGCGGAGATGCCCATGTGGTTCAGTTGGATGTGACCGACCGAAACAGCATTGCGGCCGCGGTGGCGCATGCCGAAACCGAAATGGGCAGCATCGACATTCTGGTCAACAACTCAGGTGTCAGCACCACCCAACGAATCCAAGATGTGACCGAAGAAGATTACGACTTTGTGTTTGACACCAACGTGCGAGGCGCATTTTTTGTGGCGCAAGAGGTGGGCAAGCGCATGTTGGCGCGGGCCAAAGGCGCTGCACCCGGCAGCTTTACGGGTGGGCGCATCATCAACATTGCCTCCATGGCGGGCCTCAAGGTATTGCCCCAAATCGGGGTTTACTGTATGAGCAAAGCCGCAGTGGTTCAAATGACCAAGGCTTTTGCAGTCGAGTGGGGCAAGTTCGGCATCAACGTGAACGCGATTTGCCCTGGTTACATCGACACCGAGATCAATCACCACCATTGGCAAACCGAACAAGGTCAAAAGCTTATCAGCATGCTGCCGCGCAAGCGGGTAGGGCAACCCCAGGACCTGGATGCTTTGTTGATGCTGCTGGCCAGTGACCAAAGCCATTTCATCAACGGCGCGGTCATTGCCGCTGACGACGGTTTTGCCGTCTGAGCGCCTCGGAACTTTGAACCATGAAATATGAATTGCCGGAAAGCAAAAAGAAGGTTCACCAGATGGTCATCCCCATTCGCTGGGGCGACATGGATGCCATGGGGCATGTCAACAACACGGTTTACTTCAGGTATCTGGAGACCATTCGGATCGATTGGTTCGACAAAATCGGCTTCAACCTGAACCCTTCAGGTGAAGGGCCCGTGATCGTCAATGCGTTTTGCAACTTTTACAAACAGTTCGAACACCCTGGCGATGTGCTGGCTACCATGTATGTGAGTGATCCGGGGCGAACCACCTTTGAGAGCTGGTGCACGTTGGAGCGGACAGACCAACCGGGTGTGGTGTTTGCTGCAGGTGGCGCCACCACCATCTGGGTGGACTTTCCTAAACAAAAAGCGGTGACTCTGCCCGATTGGGTCAAGGCCTTGGTCACCGTCTGAGTTTGCCCGAATCAGGCAGGTGTGGCGGATGGCCGATTGACCAGTGCATCGGCTTGTGAGTTAGCTGGCGGGTTGGCCTGGCCACCCACTGCGCGCCACTGGTAGGCATGCTGACGCAACCAATCTTGGGACTTTGTGGGGTGACCCAGCTGCATGGGGTGGAAATCTTTGCGGGTGTAGGCCGCAATGGGTTTCGCCACACGCCAGACCATGCCATGGGGGCCAAACAAAAACTTGCCAGCAGACCACCAAGTGGAGGGCTTGAACAAGGTCTTGTCGTGCCACAGGTTGTTGACGGTCTGTCGCATGACGTCGCTGGTGAATTGGATCGTGACAAACCAGAACCAGCGCATACGCCAGGCATGGTTACCCCCCAGGCGTTGGTAAATGTCAAAGGCCACGCATTTGTGCTCGGACTCTTCTGCAGCGTGCCAGCGCCACAAGGTTTTCAGAGGCTCTTCTGCTTGGCCAAACCAGTCGCCAGTTTGGTCCATACGTTCCAGGGTCAGGTCGCCAAAAATAGAGGTGAAGTGCTCAAAAGCGGCCGTGATGGCCAGTTCATGCAAATGGCCTTTGGAGCTTTTGTCAAAAAACTGTTCCCGGCCTTGTTTCATTCGGCGGTCAGCGCGTGGGCCCCAATGGTTGACCAAACCCTGCTTTTCAAGGTGCGCGTTGTACAAGGCATGCAAATGGCGGTGCGTGGCTTCTTGACCAATAAAACCTTTCGCCGTTTCCTTGAGTTGTTGGTTTTCCGGGGTATCGGGCAGGTGCTTGGCCCCTTCTTTGACGGCATCGATAAAAAATTGTTCGCCGACCGGAAAGCTCATGGATAAAGCATTTGCGTAGGCCGTTAAAAAGGCGTCGCCGCCATTCCAGTGCCGCGAAAAACCCTGACTCAGGTCAACGCTCAAACGGCGCACAGTCAATTCAGTAGGAGAGAGCTGGTGGGTGGTCATGGGTTAAGGCGATCGGATTTAAGTCAGAATGTGAGCATTGTTCAGGTTTTGCAAGACCCTTGCAACTCGCAATCTGCTCAGGTTTTAAAAGAGGTCATTCATGTCTGCCGCCAAACCATCCAAAAAGCCGGAACCCGCAACCAGCTTACGCCGCCAGCCAGCACAGGCACGGGCGCAGCAGACCATTCAAACCTTGTTCAAGGCTGCTGCTCAGATTTTGGACAAGGAGGGCGAGGGCGGTTTGTCGACCAATAAAGTGGCTGCTGTGGCCGGATTTTCCATTGGCACCCTGTACCAATACTTTCCCAGCAAAGAGGTTTTGGTCAGGGCCATGGCGGCACGGGGGCAAGAGTTGGTGGTCAAAGAGTTGGAGCGCTACCTGACGGAATTGGAAACCCTGGAGAACGTGCAACAAATTGATGGTCAAGAACTTTTAGGGCAGGCCATTCGCATCTTGCTCAGGGGATTTGCTACGGGCAAAGGCTTGAGCCAAAGCCTGATTCGTCTGTGCTGGTCGCTCGAAAAACCCGAGGAAACCGCCAGTGCCGTACGACAAGTGTCTGATAGGCTGGCCATCTTTTTTGAGCGCATCCAACACCCCGCGTTGCAGTCGCCCAGTTCGGCGCAAATGTTTGTGTTGACCCGCTCGGTTATAGGCACTTTGCGCAGTGCCAGTCTGGAGAAATCGCCCCTGCTGGGGAGCCCCGCTTTTGAAGCAGCTTTGGTGCAAATGGCCTGGGCCCTGCTGGCCCGGCAAGAGATGGACACCCGGTCAAGCCGGGTGTGACAGAGGATCTGGGTCAAGTCGCTGGTTTGGCTTTGGGGGTGCGGCCCATCAGGTAAAACTCGGGGTTGGGCATCATGCCGCTGAAGCTGGCCATGCGGTTGGACAGGCCAAAAAATGCCGTGATCGCGGCAATGTCCCAAATGTCTTCGTCGTCAAAACCGTGCGCATGCAAGGCCGCAAAATCTGATTCTTCAATGGCATCCGATTGCTGGCAAACCTTCAGGGCAAAGTCGAGCATGGCCCGCTGTCGAGGTGAAATGTCCGCCTTGCGGTGATTGATTGCCACCTGATCGGCCACCAACGGTTTTTTCTCATAAATGCGCAAAATGGCCCCATGCGCCACCACGCAATACAGGCATTTATTGGCCGCACTGGTGGTGGTCACGATCATCTCGCGTTCACCCTTGCTGAGGCCGCTGCTGCGTCCGACCGATTCGGGCACCATCAGGGCATCGTGGTAAGCAAAGAAGGCTCGCCACTCGGCCGGGCGGCGGGCAAGGGCCAAAAACACATTCGGCACGAATCCGGCTTTTTCTTGTACTTCAAGCACTTTGGCGCGAATGTCATCGGGAAAATCCTTGATTTCGGGGGCTGGGTAACGGGTGCTCATGTGTTCCTTTGTTTAGTCTTGCCGGGGGCAAAGGGCTTGTCAGGTTCTAAGTGCCCATGTACTTAAGCAAGGGCTTCAGGACAGATTATGCTGATGACCATTTCAGGAGCCTGTCATGTCAACAACACCTTCCCTTTCCCCCTCGCAACAAGCCCGTGCCGACCACCCCGATGACGCCACTTTTCAGGCCGGCATCGACATGCGCACCCAAGTCATGGGCGCTGAATTTGTGGACCGTGGTTTTGGCAACGCCACCGATTACACGCTGCCCATGCAGGAGTTCATTACCTGCAATGCATGGGGCAACGTGTGGCAACGCCCCGGGCTGGATTTGAAAACCCGCAGCCTGATTACCGTGGCCATGCTTGCGGCGATGGGCAAACAACAAGAATTGAAAGGCCATGTGCGAGGCGCATTAAACAACGGCGTGACACCGGATGAACTGCGAGAAGTGATGCTGCACGCCACGGTGTATTGCGGCTACCCGACCGCGATTGAAGCGTTTCGGACGGTGGCCGAAGTGGTGGAGGGCTGAAACCCGCGAACAGATCAATTGAATGGCCCCCCCTTAAAGCCCGCACCGTTGGAGGAAAAGTCAAATTTATTTCTAAAATAAAACTACTATTTAATAATTTTTAATAAATATTTACTAAAAATAATTAGAATAAAAAATCAGTTTTATTGCCGGAGAATTTAAAAATGCAAGTTCAAACCCTGACCATCCCAGACGGAAGTGGGTCATTGCCAGTGAGTGGGGTCGAAGCGGCGGGGTTTAAAGCCATCTCTTGGCGAGGCAACGACTTGCTTGTCCAAATGCAAAATGGCAATGTCCTTCTTTTCAAGGGGGCCCATGCGACCCGCATTGCAGGCAAGAACCCGTTGTTGGTGTTTGATGACCTCAGTATTTCCCTGAACCATTTTTCTGGACCCGCACCCGAGGCTTTGACGCCCCCCAACTCAAGCGCTTTAACAGGCAATCCGTTGCGGGATAAAGCCAAAAAGAAACCTTCACGTCCAACCCGGGCTGAAAAAATTGCCTTGGAAGCTGAAAACGCCCTCTGGGTCAGTCAAGCGTTTGAGCA
>CAMDXR010000047.1 GCA_945877725.1 Limnohabitans sp. Rim8 | reverse complement strand
CACCATAAGCACCCAACACCTATTTAAAAAGCAGATAATTTCTGATCGACCTTCCATAAAATTCTGACCATGACAAGCACGTTCAACTACAAGCATCTTTATTACTTTTGGGTGGTGGCCAAAGAAGGCGGCATGACCCGGGCTGCAGACAAATTGGACATGGCTGTGCAAACCGTGAGTGCGCAGGTCCGCGAATTAGAGCGGTCACTGGGGTACGCCTTGCTCAAGCCCGCTGGCCGAGGGCTGGTGTTAACCGATGCCGGGCTGGCTGCGATGCAGCAGGCCGACCAGATTTTTCATTTGGGTGAAATGTTGCCTGCCAAGGTGCGCGATGCCGTCAGTTCCCCCACCGTGCGCTTGGCGGTGGGCATTTCAGATGGTTTGCCCAAACTGGTGGTGCGGCGCTTGCTGCAGCCCGCCCTGTCTGAGCCCAATTTGCGCCTGCTGTGCCACGAGGCCGAGTTTGATGATTTGCTGGGCGACCTGGCCTTGCACCGCCTGGATGTGGTTTTGTCGGATCGGCCTGCCCCCAGCAACGCCAACATCAAGCTGTACAACCATGCGCTGGGTTCGACGGCCGTGTCTTGGTATGGCAGCGCGGCTTTGGTGCAGCAGGCTCAAAACAAGTTTCCGGCCAGTTTGGCCGATGTGCCGGTGCTGTTACCCACCGGGCATGCCGCCGTGCGCACCCGCATTGACCATTGGTTTGAGCATCTGGCTGTGCAGCCGCGCATTGTGGGCGAGTTTGAAGACAGCGCCTTGCTCAAAACCTTTGGCGAAAGTGGCATGGGCGTTTTCCCAGCCGCCGAATGGGTGCACGACGAATTGCTGGCGCATTACGATGTGCAGCGTCTGGGGCCGTGCGGCGCGGTCAAAGAACACTACTTCGCCATTGGCACTGAAAAGAAGGTGCAACATCCGCTGGTGCAGCGTTTGTTGCAAGCTTCTTCAGTGTCTTGAGTTTTAAGCCTTGGCAGAGCGAACGCTGAGCAACATGGTTGCCGCCAAAATGCCGACCACCACGCCCAGCGAGATGCCCACAGGGATCTTGAAGACGTCGATCAGGCACATCTTGGTGCCGATGAAGACCAGAATCACGGCCAGCCCGTAGTTCAGCAGGTGGAACTTGTTGGCCACAGCGGCCAACAAGAAATACATGGCACGCAGCCCCAAGATGGCAAACACGTTGCTGGTCAACACAATGAAAGGGTCGCTGGTGATGGCGAAGATGGCGGGGATGGAATCGACCGCAAAAATCACGTCGGTCAGCGCGATCAGGCAGATCACCATGAACAAAGGGGTGGCAATTTTCTGGCCGTTTTCCACGGTCCAGAATTTTTCGCCATCGTAGTTTTTGCTGACGGGCAAGAATTTGCGCAACAACTTGAGCGCCGGGTTGTCGTCCAGATCGGGCTCTTTGCCTGCGGCCCACCACATCTTGACGCCCGTCAGAATCAGGAAGGCACCAAACACATAAAGAACCCAGTGAAATTCGGCCAACAACCAACCGCCGACCAAGATCATGACGGTACGCAGCACGATGGCCCCGATGATGCCAATCATCAACACGCGCTTCTGAAAGTGGGTGGGTACCGCAAAATAAGTGAACACCATCAAGAAGACAAAAATGTTGTCGACCGCCAGGGATTTCTCGATCAAATAGCCCGTCAGAAACTCCAGCGACTTGGTGTTCGCCAGCTCCACCGAGCCAGTACTGTCCTTGATAGCCCACCAAAACAGGCCGTTGAACAGGAAACTCAGCGCGATCCAGATCAGAGACCAGTTGAGCGCCTCTTTGACACCGATTTCATGGCTGCCTTGCTTTTTGAGCACCACGAAATCCACAAACAAAGACACCAACACGATGGCTACAAAAGTAGCCCACAGCCATAGGGGGGCAATGGTTTCCATTCACAACTCCAGGGGATTCAAATAAACAAAACTGCACGACAGGCTTTTAGCCGTCTGTCATCAGGACCACTGCGGGCTTGAAAATATTTTCCAACAGCCCGAAATATGTGCAGATTATTACTGAATGAAGTTAAATTTTATTCAGTTTAAAACTGAGTGTCACACTGATTTAACCTGCTATTTAATGTCAGGATATGGGCGGCAAAACCATCTGTCATACCCGGCCTGACCGGGTATCCATCGCAGCCGAAGGCATGGCCCCCCGATCACGTCGGGGGTGACAGGGCGTGGACCCCCGATCACGTCGGGGGTGACGAGGCATGGACCCTCGATCGATTTTCAAAGTTTCGAGCGATTTCAGGCGCAAAAAAAGCCCCCGAAGGGGCTGTTGGACATTGGCCGTTTGGTGTTGCCGCGTTAAACCCGCTCAATGATCAGCGCGATGCCCTGGCCTACGCCAATGCACATGGTGCACAGCGCGTATCGGCCCGAGGTGTGCTGCAAACGGTTGAGGGCCGTGGTGACCAAGCGTGCGCCTGAGGCCCCCAGCGGATGCCCCAGGGCAATGGCGCCACCCCAAGCGTTGACTCGGGCGTCGTCGTCTTTCAGGCCCAACATGCGCAACACGGCCAGGCCTTGTGCGGCAAAGGCTTCGTTCAACTCGATCACGTCCATTTGGTCCAGCGTCAGGCCGGTTTGGGACAGCACTTTGAGGGTGGCCGGCGCGGGGCCAATGCCCATGATGCGAGGAGCCACACCTGCCGTGGCCATGCCGACCACACGGGCCTTGGGCGTCAGGCCGTGCTTGGCGGCGCTGGCCTCATCGGCCAAAAGCAAGGCACAAGACCCGTCGTTCACGCCACTGGCGTTGCCTGCGGTCACACTGCCTTCGGGGCGCACCACGCCTTTGAGCTTGGCCAATGCCTCCAGGGTGGTTTCACGCGGATGTTCGTCGGTGTCCACCAGCAATGCGTCGCCCTTTTTCTGGGGAATGCTGACGCCCACAATTTCGCGTGCAAAGTGTCCGGCCTTGATGGCTGCCAAGGCGCGCAACTGGCTGTTGTAGGCCATCAGGTCTTGCGCTTCACGTTCGATTTTGAAGTCGACGGCCACGTTTTCTGCGGTCTCGGGCATGGAGTCCACGCCGTATTGGGCTTTCATCAGTTTGTTCACAAAGCGCCAGCCGATGGTGGTGTCGTACACCGCGTTGGCCCGGCTGAAGGCGCTTTCGGCTTTGGGCATGACGAAGGGGGCGCGGCTCATGCTTTCGACCCCGCCAGCAATCATCAACCCGGCTTCTCCGGCCTTGATGGCGCGGGCCGCAGTGCCCACGGCATCGAGACCCGAACCGCACAGGCGGTTGATGGTGCCACCCGGCACGTCAATGGGCAGACCCGCCAGCAAGCTGCTCATGTGGGCCACATTGCGGTTGTCTTCGCCTGCCTGGTTGGCGCAGCCATACAGCACGTCGGTCACGGCCGCCCAGTCCACATTCGGGTTGCGGGCCATCAGGGCTTTCAGGGGCACAGCCCCCAAATCGTCTGTACGCACGCCGGACAGCGCGCCGCCGTAACGGCCAAATGGGGTTCGGATGGCATCGCAAATGTAGGCTTGGTTCATGTTCGTATTTCCAATGGGTGAGTTTTATGCATTTTATTGCATGTTTTGCCAATTTGTGGGCTTAATTTCTGGGTTTTATCAGTCCAAAGGCGGGGCGGGTGCAGCCAAAAAGGGCTCGCTTGGCCGCAACTTGCTGGGCAAAACGCAGCACGCAAGAAGGCTAACAGATGAACATGAGAGAAAATCTCTCCTATGCTGATTCAACCTTCCCAAGCCGATGTTCGGCGCTTTTTTTGCGGTGTTTATGCCAAGGCCAAAACCGCAGCCCCGCTTGAGCCCATGGAAATGCTGGTCAGCCAGTGGATCGACGAACACCCTGAATACCATGCCGAGTTGGCCGATGTCGATGCGGCTTTGGCCAGCATGCTGAACGCCGATCCGGCCAAAGAAAACCCGTTTCTGCATTTGTCCATGCACTTGTCGGTCAGCGAGCAATGCAGCATTGACCAACCCCGGGGCATCCGACAGGCGGTGGAGTTGCTGACGCACAAACTGAATTCGCTGCACGATGCGCATCACCAGACCATGGACTGCTTGGGCCGCATGATTTTTGAGAGCCAACGCGCCGGACGCATGCCCGATGGCGAGGCCTATATCGCCTGCGTGCAGCGCCACGCCACCCGTGACTGAATGACCCCACACGAACCGACACGGCCGCCCCATCCAGCAGCTTCAATCGGTCACCTGCAACCAGAGGCGTTGCGCCGCCAGCACCGAATTTGGATAGGCAGCTTGCCCTCTTGATCCGTTGTAACGCCCCAAGCCCATGAACAAATCACCACGTTCGCGGTCCAGGTAATGGCGCAATATGACGCAGCCAAATCGCAAATTGGTCTGCATATGAAACAGCCGACTGACTATGCCGTCGCCAAGGGTGCTGACCCAAAAGGGCATGACTTGCATATAACCCAGCGCACCCGCGCTGCTGACCGCGTGCTTTCTAAAGGCGCTTTCTACTTGCACCAAGCCCAGAACCAGAGACAAAGACAGCCCGGCGCGTCGGGCTTCGTACCAGAGCGTTTGCAAAAATTCTTGTCGCTCAATAGGGTTGCTTTGATAACGCGCTAAACGCTGACTGCTGGCCTCTAGCCAACGCGCATAAAGTTGTTTATCGCTTGCTTTGACAAAAACCGGCTCGGGTGGGGCGGCCTTGGAGACCGCCGCGCTCAGGGCTGAGCGCACAGAATGGGACATCTGTTCTTCTATTTGCGCCCCGGCTAGGGCGGGGTCAAAAGGCAAGATGGCCAGTCCACCCGTCAAGGCCCCGGCTGTCAGACGTCGCAACGTTTGACGGCGGGCATTGGGCTCTGGGCACGCGGGCATGGCGGCTCTGAAATGACCCCGAAACGAATCAGGCAGTGATGCGGCTTGTGAGGTGCGCCAGAATGTCGGCCACCCCGACCTTGGTGGCTTCCGGATCGCGGCGGTGTTGGTATTCCACCTGACCTTCTTTCAGGCCACGGTCACCCAGGGTCACCCGGTGCGGCACCCCGATCAGCTCCCAATCGGCAAACATGGCTCCGGGGCGTTCGCCTCGGTCGTCCAACATCACATCGACTCCGGCCGCCAACAGGTCGACATAAAGTTGCTCGGCGGCGGCCTTGACTTCGGGGCTGCGGTCCATGCCGATGGGGCACAGCACCACAGTAAACGGCGCAATCGCATCGGGCCAGATGATGCCGCGATCGTCATGGTTTTGCTCAATGGCTGCGGCTGGCAGACGGGTAATGCCAATGCCGTAGCAACCCATTTCCAAGAATTGAGGCTTGCCGTTTTCATCCAGAAAAGTGGCGTTCATCGCCTTGGAATATTTGGTGCCCAGATAGAACACATGGCCCACTTCGATGCCACGCTCAATGGCCAATTCGCCCTGGCCGTCGGGCGACTTGTCGCCCGCCACCACGTTGCGAATATCAGCCACCAAGGCGGGCTCGGGCAGATCACGGCCCCAGTTCACGCCCGTGAAGTGGAAATCGACCTCGTTGGCGCCGCAAATCCAGTCAGACATGACCGCCACTTCGCGGTCGGCCACGATATGAACCGGTTTTTTCAGGTTCACGGGGCCTAGGTAACCTGGCTTGCAGCCAAAGTGGTCGTCAATTTCGGGCAGGGTGGCAAAGCGAAACCCGCCTTCCATGCCAGGCAACTTGCCCACTTTGACCTCGTTCATGTCGTGGTCGCCGCGCAGCATCAACAGCCAGACTTGCGATTTTGCAATCTCGCCCTGCTCGTTCAGGGTGTCGGTGGCCAACACCAATGACTTGATGGTGCGGGACAGTGGCAAATTCAACAATTCGGCTACGGCGGCGCAAGTGCTTTTGCCAGGGGTCGGTGTGTTGGTGAGTGGCTGCGATGGCGCTGCACGGGTTTGGTTGGGGGCCAATGCCTCGGCTTTTTCCATGTTGGCGGCATAGTTGCTGGTGGGGCAATACACAATGGCGTCCTCGCCGGTGGCGGCAATCACCTGAAACTCTTCGCTTAAATCGCCCCCGATGGCCCCGCTGTCGGCGGCCACTGCGCGATAAGTCAGGCCAAAACGGTCAAAAATCTTGCGATAGGCTTCGGCCATGACCTGGTAACTGGCCTTGGCGCTGACCACGTCGCGGTCAAAGCTGTAAGCGTCTTTCATGGTGAATTCACGGCCACGCATCAGGCCAAAACGGGGGCGGCGCTCGTCCCGAAATTTGATCTGAATTTGGTAGAAGTTTTTAGGCAGTTGCTTGTAGCTGCGCACTTCTTGGCGCACTACATCGGTCACCACCTCTTCGCTGGTGGGCTGAATCACAAAATCGCGGCCATGGCGGTCTTTGATGCGCAGCAGCTCGGGGCCCATCTTTTCAAAACGCCCGGTTTCCTGCCAAAGCTCGGCCGGCTGGACCACGGGCATGGTCATTTCGATGGCCCCCGCACGGTTCATTTCTTCGCGCACGATGGCCTCGACCTTGCGGATCACACGCAAGCCCATGGGCATGTAGTTGTAAATGCCAGCACTCAATTTTTTGATCAAACCCGCACGGGTCATCAGTTTGTGGCTGACGACTTCGGCATCGGCAGGGGCTTCTTTGAGGGTGGAAATAAGAAATTGGGAGGCTTTCATCGCGGCAGGCTAACTCGTCAGGGGTATCAGGGAAACATCCAAGAGCCAGCGACGTTGCGCCGTGCATAATGGAACCAATTTTAAAATTTGAGGTTGATTATGCTTGACCGTGAAGGCTTTAGGCCGAACGTCGGCATCATTCTGCTCAACCAGAAAAACCAGGTTTTCTGGGGCAAGCGCATTCGGACCCACAGTTGGCAGTTTCCGCAAGGTGGCATCGATCGGGGTGAAAGTCCTGAACAAGCCATGTTCCGCGAATTGCACGAAGAAGTGGGGCTCCAACCGGAGCATGTGCGCATCGTTGCCCGAACCCGTGACTGGTTGCGCTATGAGGTGCCGGACCGCTTCATCCGTAGGGATGCTCGCGGCTTCTATAAAGGCCAGAAACAAATCTGGTACTTACTTCAATTGGTCACTCACGACCACAATTTGAACCTGCGCGCCACAGACCACCCCGAATTTGACGCTTGGCGTTGGAACGATTATTGGGTGCCGCTGGATGTGGTGGTGGAGTTCAAGCGCGGCGTCTACGAAATGGCGCTCACCGAGCTGGCTCGTTTTTTACCGCGCAATGAGCGTCAAAACCGCTATTTACGTGGCGGTTCCCGAGGCACTCGCGATGGCTCAGACTTGGAAAGTGGCCCCATCGACATGCAGGTCCCGTTGCACATAGAGTTGCCGCCAGGGGCCAGTTTCGACCCGAACCCTCAAGGCTGATCCGTCCGGCGAAGCCTGCCGATCACTCAGCCATTTTTCAGCGGGTGAGGATCATGTTGTCGCGGTGCACCATCTCGGGCTCGGCGGTGTAGCCCAGCAAGGCCTCATATTCGTGTGAGGGTTTGCGGCACAGCAACCTCGCCTCGGCACTGGCGTAATTGGCCAGTCCACGGGCGATTTCCAAGCCCTGCTGGTCCCGAATGGCAATCACATCACCGCGCACAAAATCACCTGTCACACCATTCATGCCGATGGGCAGCAGGCTCTTGCCTTCAGTCAGCACTTTGTGGGCAGCCCCCGCATCCACCGTGACCGAGCCACGCAGTTGCAGGTGGTCAGCCATCCATTGCTTGCGGGCTTGTTGTTTAGCGGTTTGGGCGACCAGAAAGGTGCCCATGTTGTCACCCTGAAACAAACGCAGCAGGGCATCGGGCTCTCGGCCCCAAGCAATCACCGTGGAAGCACCAGAACCTGCCGCCCTTTTGGCCGCCAAAATTTTGGTGATCATGCCGCCCCGCCCAATACTGGAACCCGCTCCGCCCGCCATGGCCTCGAGTGCTGGGTCTCCCGCAAAGGCTTCGTGCACAAAAGTAGCCGCAGGGTCTTTGCGTGGGTCAGCGGTGTAAAGGCCTTTTTGATCGGTCAGGATGACCAGCACATCGGCCTCAATCAGGTTAGCCACCAAAGCGCCCAAGGTGTCGTTGTCCCCGAATTTGATCTCGTCATTGACCACCGTGTCGTTTTCGTTGATGACAGGCAGCACCCGGTGTTGCAACAAAGTGAGCAGGGTAGAACGGGCATTGAGGTAGCGCTCGCGGTCGGCCAAGTCGGCATGTGTCAGCAGCACCTGGGCACTGCCCATGCCGTTTTCCCGCAACTTGGTTTCGTACATTTGCGCCAGCCCCATCTGCCCCACAGCCGCCGCCGCTTGCAAGGCAGGCACTTCGCTTGGGCGGGTAGCCCAGCCCAGACGCTTCATGCCTTCGGCAATAGCCCCGCTGGAGACCATGACGACCTCTTTGCCCTGTGCGCTGAGCAAGGCCATTTGGCGGCACCATTCGCCAATCGCGCCCTCATCGAGGCCACGCCCTTCGTTGGTCACCAGGCTGGAGCCCACTTTGACAACGATGCGGCGCGCGTCTCGCAAAACAGTGGATACGGCTGGGGTGGTCATTTTTGAATGTATTTTTTGCTTTTGACAGCCCATCACAGAGGCGGGCAGTGGGCCGGGTTACTCGGAGGGCAATGCCTTAAAGCGGGGATCTTCGGCATCTGGCTCCTGGGGCTTGTCTTGCTCTTTGAAACGGGGATCAATGTCCACAACACCTTGCTCAATGATTTGCTGGGCCCTGATGTGTTTGTAGATTTCCTTGATGAGAGGCTCACACCCCTCACGGGTCAAAGCCGAGATCTGGAAAACCGGACCCTTGTAGCGCATGCGCTTGATGAAGTCCTTGACACGGGCCTCACGCTCTTCGGCGGGCACCATGTCCAGTTTGTTGAGCACCAGCCAGCGGGGTTTGTTGTACAAACCTGGATCGTATTTTTTCAGTTCGGCCACGATGGCCTTGGCCTGTTGCACCGGATCCACGTTTTCGTCAAACGGGGCAAAGTCGACCACATGCAGCAACAACCGGGTGCGTTGCAAATGGCGCAAAAACAGGTGACCTAAACCCGCACCTTCAGAGGCACCCTCGATCAGGCCCGGTACATCGGCCACCACAAAGCTTTGCTCAGGCCCTACACGGACCACGCCCAGATTGGGGTGCAAAGTGGTGAAGGGATAGTCGGCAATCTTGGGGCGTGCGTTGGAGACGGCGGCAATGAAAGTCGACTTGCCGGCGTTGGGCATACCCAGCAAGCCCACATCGGCCAGCACTTTCAGCTCCAGCTTGAGTTCTTTCTTTTCACCCAGCCAACCGGGTGTTTTTTGGCGCGGCGCACGGTTGATGGCGCTTTTGAAGCGCATATTGCCGAAACCACCGTCGCCGCCTTTGGCAATCATGATGGTTTCGCCAGGCACCAGCAATTCATAAAGCACTTCACCGGTTTCAGCGTCGGTGATGATGGTGCCCACAGGCATTTTGAGGATGACATCGTCTCCGGCAGCCCCGAACATGTCGGACCCCATGCCGTGTTGGCCCCGCTTGGCATCGTGGCGACGCGAGTAACGGTAGTCCACCAAAGTATTCAAATTGATGTCAGCAAACGCGAACACATGTCCACCGCGACCACCATCGCCCCCGTTGGGCCCACCGAATTCCTTGTACTTTTCATGGCGGAACGAGACGCAGCCGTTCCCGCCGTCACCTGCGGAGATATCAATATAGGCTTCGTCAACGAACTTCATGAGAATTCCAGTGTAGCTTGGGGTCTGCCGTCAAAAATACAAGCGGACCAAAATGCGAAAAGCCCCGGCTTGCGGGGCTCCTCTTCGCAATGGGCGAGACAGGCTTAAACAGCCGGCGTCACGTTCACCATGTGCTTGCTGAGCTCACCTTTGGTGGAAAACGACACATGGCCGTCAACCAGGGCAAACAAAGTGTGGTCTTTGCCGATGCCGACATTGTTGCCAGCATGGAACTTGGTACCACGTTGACGAACAATGATCGAGCCTGCGCTGATCAATTCGCCACCGAAAGCCTTGACGCCAAGCATCTTTGGCTTGGAATCACGACCGTTTCGCGTAGAGCCGCCGCCTTTTTTCTGTGCCATGACCTATTCTCCTCAGGCAGAGATCGCGCCGATTTGCAGTTCTGTGAACTGCTGGCGGTGACCCTGACGTTTTTGATAGTGCTTACGACGGCGCATCTTGAAGATGTGCACTTTGTCGTGCTTGCCATGTGCCAAAACTGTGGCTTTGACTGTGGCGCCGGACACCAGGGGCGTGCCGATCTTGAGTTCAGCGCCGGTTCCGACGGCTAAAACTTGATCAATCACGATTTCCTGGCCAACGTCCGCAGCAATCTGTTCTACTTTAATTTTTTCGCCAGCGACAACACGATACTGTTTGCCACCGGTTTTTATGACCGCGTACATAAATGACCTCTTTGAATGGAAGTTTCCAAGGGCTAATCCCCAAGGAACCCAAGATTTTAGCACGGGCGGCCCGGGTCAGGCAAGCCGGGCGGCTAAGCTTACTCTTAGGGACTGTGCAAACGAACGCTGTCTCTATAATGAGACGGCATTTATATTGAACCCAACTCATTCCCCCTTACCGCCTCGGCCCTGCCAGGTCAACCTGCCGGATACTTCAAGTTGTCAGCCTCCGAAAACCACACCGCCACCGTCTTAGAGTTGGTGGCTCCAGATATGGCCGAAGTTGATCGGGTGATTGCCCAACGACTGGATTCCGGTGTGCCACTGGTGGGAGAAGTGGCTCGTTACATCATTTCGGCAGGGGGCAAAAGGCTTCGTCCGGTGTTGTTGTTGCTGTCTTGCGGCGCTTTGGGCTACGCCGGCGTCCAAAAATACAACTTGGCGGCGGTGGTTGAATTTATCCACACGGCCACCCTGCTGCATGACGACGTGGTCGATGAATCCACCCTTCGCCGCGGCAGACCCACTGCCAACGAAAGCTTTGGCAACCCGGCCAGTGTGCTGGTGGGTGATTTTTTGTATTCCCGTGCCTTCCAGATGATGATGGACGCCAACAGCATGCGCGTGATGCAGATTTTGGCGGATGCCACCAATGTGATTGCCGAAGGCGAAGTGCTGCAATTGATGAACATGCACGATGCCTCGCTCGATGAAGAAGGCTATTTGCGCGTCATCCGCTCCAAAACTGCCAAGTTATTTGAAGCCAGTGCACGCTTGGGCGCGGTTTTGGCAGAAAGCCCTTCCGCCATAGAAATCGCCTGTGCGGACTACGGGCAGGCCTTGGGCACGGCTTTTCAAGTCATCGACGACGTGCTGGACTACGACGGCAACTCGACCGAAATGGGCAAAAACCTGGGTGATGACCTGCGCGAAGGCAAAGCCACCCTGCCCCTGATTCTGGCCATGCAACGAGGCAACGCAGCTCAAAGGCAAACCGTGCGCGAAGCCATCGAGACTGGCAATGTCGATCGTTTGAGCGAAATTGTGAGCATCGTGCGCGAAACCGGTGCACTGGAAGCCACCCGTAACGCCGCCGCCAATGAGGCCCAGCGCGCCATCGATGCCGCCATGCAGTTGCCAGACAATGCCTATCGCCAGGCGATGGTGGTGCTGGCCTCCCAGTTGCTCAACCGCAGAACCTGAAGTTGTATAAACTTTTGAGCACACCAGGGCTCAAATGCATCGATGAGATGCCGACATACAAGCTTCGTGAGATCTATCAGACTCGTCCCATGAAAACCAGTCCATTCGTCACCCTTTGCGCCTTTGTCTCGGCATTTTTGCTCGGCTTTGGGGCGCAAGCCAACACCAAGTGGGAGCCTGTGGCTTTGGATGAGTCAGGGACTTTTTACGTCGATCCCAAATCCATTACCCAGGACGACGGCGTGAGAACGGTTTGGAGTGCGCTGGATTACAAAAAACCACAGAGCACGGCGCAAGGTAAAGCCTATCGCTCAGCACGCTCTCAAATCAAGCTCAACTGTTCTAAAAAAACAGCCATGATCATGCACCTGACCTACCACACGGGACCCATGCTGACCGGTGAAGTCTTGCATCGGCAGGGAATGCTGCATGAATGGATGGCGATCGACCCCTCGTCGCCTATCCACAAAATCGCCCGGCGCGTTTGCTGAAAGCCAATCAAGCCTAGGCTTCTCGCAACAGGGCTACAGACTGGTGTAAATCATGCGCCCAGGCACGGCGATCACGTCCTTGAGCCTGCTGCAGCTCGCCAAAATGCACCACTGCAATGATTTTGGGGGCCTTCAAGGTACGCCAAATCGAACCCAACAAGGTGTCGTCGCCAATGTAGCAAGGCGCAAAACTGGGCTCGCCGCTGCGGGCATCGATGAACTTCAATGACATCGGCTGCACGGGTGCTTCGGCCAAAATCGCGGACTGGATCAGATTGGCATGAAAAGGCAGCAAATCACGGCCATCGCTGGTGGTGCCCTCCGGAAAAACTGCCACCACATCCCCGTTTTTCATGGCCTCGGCCATGTCCTTGACCATGCGCAGCGCGTCTTTGCGGCTGGTCCGTTCGATGTAAAGCGTACCGGCCCCCGTGGCCAGGGTGCCCAGCAAAGGCCAGTCGCGAATATCGGATTTAGAGACGAACCGGCAATGCCGGGCCGCGTGAATGACGGAGATGTCCAGCCATGAAATATGGTTGGCCACCATCAGCGCCGGGCCGTTTTGTACAGGCCGACCCAAGACCTTGAGGTGGATGTCCCATAAAGCCAGAAATTGAAGGGCCCAGGCCTGCACCCGCATATCGCGTTGCTCGAGGCTGAATTGGGGAAATCGGACATAAATCGTCCACATGCCCACCAGCACATGCCACAAACCACGCAGCAGTTTCCACAAGGCCTTGAGGGTGCTCATGTGATGACGCGCGTTTGGGGTGGGGGGAAGATCGGGGTCATGGGGTCAACGGGGTCAATGGGGTCAATGGAGTCATGGATTCCCGATCAGGTCGGGAATGACAAGGTAGGCGCCAAGTTCTGTTTCAGGGCTGGGTTTTGGCTCTCAGCTTTGGATCTTGGGGTTCAAGTCTCGGGGCTTACGCTTCAAAAGCCACATGTCCGCCGACCAGGGTGGTCAGCACGCGGCCGGGCAGCTCGTAGCCTGAAAACGGGGTGCTCTTGCCTTGACTGCGCAAAGCCTCGGGCTTGACGGGCCAGTGGCCTTGGTCGGACAAGATGCACACATCGGCCACGCCCCCGATCGCCAAATGACCGACTGAGCCTTGCAAAGTTTGCAGCGTTGTGCCCAGCAAACGGGCCGGGTCGGCCGTGATACGCGAAAGCACATGCATCAAAGGCACGCCTGAATCTTGCCCCCACTTGAGCGCCAGACTCCAAAGCAGCTCTAGGCCCGTGGC